>DATGGF010000609.1:0-2855 GCA_035308625.1 Acidimicrobiales bacterium
AAGGTGAGGTCGGTGCTGTTGGTCGTGCTCGTGCTCCTCACGCCCGTATGGGTCTCGCTCGGCACTGCGCTGAGCGATCCCGGCCTGGGATCGAGCGTGCCCGCCCGGCTGGCCGAATGGTTCCGGGGCCACGGGGGCAACTGGATCGTCGACAAGGTGGAGAACGTCTGGTACTCCCACCACGCGCCCCCGGTAGGAGGCAAGCCGCCCAAGGGGGCGATCCCCAGTCAGACCACGGCCACCACGACCCCGCACGTCGTCAGCGTGGCCCATCTCACGCCGCCTGACCCGGTGCCACCCATCGCCTCGCCGGCCGTGCCCGGTGAAGGGCAGTGGCACGCGGCAGGACGTCTCGTCCACGGGCTCCCCGCCGTGTACGAGACCTACATGCGGCCGGACACCGTCCACACCAGCGTGGTGGTCGGCGTCGCCTGGATGGATACCAAGCTGCTCTCGGCTCGGCTGTATTCAGGGAGCACCATTCCCGGTAGCGGGCCGTGGCAGTACACCGCGCCGGTGTCGTCCGATGCGGCCGGCTCGTTGGTGGCCGCGTTCAACTCAGGCTTCCTGATGAAGAACGCCAACGGCGGGTACTTCAGCGAAGGCAGGACGGTCGCTCCGCTCCGCGAGGGCGCAGCGTCACTGGTCATCACCCGCGACGGCACCGCCACGGTGGCCCAGTGGGGACGCGATGCGACGATGGCCCCGTCGGTGGTGGCCGTGCGCCAGAACCTCGACCTGCTGGTCGACAACGGGCACCCGGTGCCGGGCCTGGCCGAGAACGACACGGCCAAGTGGGGCTACACCCTCGGGAACAAGGTGTACGTGTGGCGGTCCGGGCTCGGCGTCACGGCCGACGGCGCCCTCGTCTACGTGGGTGGTCCCGGCCTCAACATCACCGACCTGGCCGACGTGCTGGCCCGGGCCGGCGCGGTGCGGGCCATGGAGCTCGACATCAACACCGACTGGGTCAACCTGGCCACCTTCGACCCGACGGGTGGCGCGGGCTTGGCCACCGCGGCCAACGGCGCCGATCTGCTGACGAACATGTCCGGTGGGCCCATCCCCACCCGCTACTTCGCCAGCTGGTGGACCCGCGACTTCGTCACCATGTCGGCCCGCTGAGGGTCGGACCTCGGCCCGCTAGGGCGTAGGCACGTCCAGCGGCGTGGCCGCCCCGGTGATGACGTCGAGGATCTCCTGACCGACCAGCTCGTCGCGCTCGAGGAGCGCGTCGCGCAGAGCCTCGACGACGTTGCGGTGCTCGTCGATCATCTTGCGCACGCGGTTCCGGGCCTGGTCGAGCATCTCGTCGACCTGCTGGCGTTCCTGGTCGCTCGACAGCACCTTGGCCACCACGTTGCCCGCGGTGGGGGCGTCGACGGCCATCAGCGACACCAGGCTGTGGCCCATACCGAAGGCACCGATCATCTGGCAGGCGGCCACCGTGGCCGTCTGCAGGTCCCCGGCCACGCCCGAGCTCGTCTCGCCGAAGAACAGCTCCTCGGCAGCCAGGCCGCCCATGGCGATCTCGATCAGCGCCTCGAGCTCCGAGCGCGTCTGGGTGAAGCGCTCCTCGGTCTCCGAATGGGCCAGCAGGCCCAGCGCCTGGCGCCGCTTCACGATGGACAGCACCTCGAGCTTCCGGCTCTTGCCCACCAGCCAGGCCACTGTGGCGTGGCCGGACTCATGGGTGGCGATGGTCCGGCGCTCGGCCTCGGTGTACTCCACCGGCTGGCCCATGCCGATCTCGGTGGTCATCTTGGCCTGCTGGAGGTCGTCCCACGACAGCCGGTCACCGCCTCGGCGCAGGGCCCACACCAGAGCTTCGTCGAAGAGATGCTCGAGCATCACCGGCGTGTACCCCGAGGTGAGCGCGGCCAGCGTGTCGCGCCGCTCGGCTTCGTCGAGCTCGGGCAGGTGTGCCTTCTTGGTCAGGTAGTAGTCGATGATCTCCCGCCGGCCGCTGCGACTGGGCAGGTCGAAGTAGATGGTGCGGTCGAAGCGCCCGGGGCGCAGCAGCGCCGGGTCGAGATCTCCGGCCCGGTTGGTGGCCCCGATGACCAGGATGTTGGCCTTGGCAGCCACCGGCTTGCGCACGTGACGCCGCGCCGGGAGCCAGCTGTTCAGCAGGTCGACGAGCATGCCCTGCATCTTGGTGCCGGCGGGTGGCTGGTCGAACGACTGGAGCTGGATGAGCAGCTCGTTCACGATGCCGGCGATGCCCTCGGTGCGGCCTGAACCGAGGCCGCTGCGCGCCGTGCCGATGGCGTCGATCTCCTCGATGAACCCGATGGCCCCGCCCTCACGCCGCGCGTAGCGCCGCAGCGCCCGGAAGTAGGCGCGGATCTTGCGGTTCGTCTGGCCGTAGAACATCGACTGGAAGGCCGAGGCCGAGACGAACAGGAAAGGAACGCCCGCCTCCTTGGCCATCGCCTTGGCCATGTAGGTCTTGCCCGTGCCCGGGGGCCCTTCGAAAAGAATGCCCTTCCTCGGGGTCCCGCCCATCTCGGCCCGGAAGGTGGCGTGGGCCAGGAACAGGTTGAGGGTGCGAACGGCCTCCTCGACGACCACGGGGAGACCACGCACGTCATCGAGAGTGACGTCGATTTCTTCAGCTCGGTAGCGCACGTGTGGTGACCGCCCTGTGGCCAGGAAGGGGAGGACCATCACAGCCGCCACCAAGACCAGGATGGCCACGAGCGGTAATAGCTGACGCTCGCTGGTCGTCAGATGGGGTACCCCGACCAGATGCCCGGCCAGGACCGACAGCCACAGCCACAGACCGAGCACGGATCCCACCAAGGTCAGCCAGGCCACCCGGTGCCTGCGCGAGGACTCCGATGCCACCCCCA
>DATGGF010000610.1:0-1739 GCA_035308625.1 Acidimicrobiales bacterium
GGTCCCCGAGCGGCCCGGCAGCCAGACCGTCGCCCGCGTCGGCCGGGACGCGGCCCGCCGGCCGGCCGTCACCAGCTCCACCCGCCGGCCCCGGAGGTGCCCGTGCCCGTGACCCACCCCCACCCACTGTCCGGATGTCACGGTCAGCCGGAGGTCGGGGCCTTCGGACCAGGGGGCGTGGCGGGCCAGGACCACCAGCACGCTGCGCCGCTCCCGGGCCCGGGCCACCAGCCGGCGGGCGGCGGCGGGTCGCACCGGGCCCGGGGGGCACACCACTACGACGTCGAGGCCGTCGACCAGCCCGGCCGCCACCTCGGCCCAGTGCTGGCCCGCCCCCCGGACGAGCAGCAGACGGTCGAGGTCCACCCCGAGCTCGGCCACGGCCAGGATCCCCACGTCGTTCACGCCCACCGCCCCGCACCAGGCACCGCCGGTCGTAGCCGCGGCCAGCAAGGAGAAGGCCAGTGTGGTGGCCCCGCCCGCAGCCTCGGCCCCGGCCGGGCCGGGCTCCACCACCACGACCCCGCCCCGGGTCATCCCGCCTCCGGGGACCACCGCTCCGAGGGCCGGCACCACCGGGACGACCTGGTCCCTCCGGTCCGAGGTGGGGCGCACCCGCGCGGCCAGGGCGACGTCGATCCTCCGGGGCGTGGTCACGGCCATCGAGGCGAGGATATCGAACATACGTTCGATTCGCCCGGGGGGCCTTTTCGGGTTCCCGGGCGCCGCCCCGGCCCCGGGATTTCAGCCGGTCAGGCCCCGGCCCACCTCCCGATCCTGCTCCCGGCCCCGGCCCAGGGCCATGGACCGCCAGGGCTCGTGGGCGAACCACGGGGTGAGCCGGACCCAGCCCACCCGGTTGCGCTCGTCCACCACCACAGCCATGCCGGGCCGGCCCCGCCCAACCACGTCGACCGGCAACCGCGGCTCGTTGCGCATCGACGTGGTGACCGTCGGCCGTCCGGGGTCAAAGCCGCGCCTCCGCCCGGCGGCCGCAGCCACGAGACGGCGGACCATGGCTCCCTCCCCGGCCACCGCGGACACCGGCTCACTGATCGACCTGGTGGCCACCTCGCCCACCCCGGCCAGGGCCGAGAGCGTCTCCAGGGTCCGCACATCCCCGATGCCGGGCAGTACCACTGTCGTCCCGAACAGCGACAGGAACCCTTCGGCCGCCTCACCCCACCGCACTCGGGCCTGCGACAGGTCCTGCAGGCAGGCCATGGTCACCACTCCCTGGCTGCCGCCTTCACTGACCATGGCGGGCAGGTCCGGGAGGGGGGCGATGTTGGCCACTTCGTCGAGGGCCAGCACTACCGGCGACGGCCGCGGCGCAGCCGATCCAGCCGCCCGCATGTGCGCGTCGTAGGCCGAGGCGCGTACCTCGGAGAGCAACCCCACCACCAATGGTGCGGTCAGGGCCTGATGCCGGCCGGTGGCGCAGATGTACAAGGTCGAAGCCGATCGGCAGAACGCCGCGGCGTCGAATTCCCTTGTCAGAGTGGTGGCCAGGGCTGCTTCGCTGCGATAGGCGGCCAGCACGCCCGATGCCGTGGACCAGATCGCGCTCAGCTCACGCGCGTCGGTGGCGGCGATCCCGGCGAGCACGTCGCCGGGCACCGTCGAGCCTGCATCGTCCAGCGTTCGCAGCGCCGGCGCCGCTTGCCGGCGATCGATCCATGACAGCACCGTCGACAACGGCTCGCCCTGTACCGCAGCGGCGTGGAGCAAGGGAGCCA
>DATGGF010000611.1:0-3849 GCA_035308625.1 Acidimicrobiales bacterium
CGCCCCAGCTTGCGGTAGGGCTCGGTGTCGACGATGTCATTCGCTCTGAGCACGGCCGCCACCTGGGCAGCATCGACGGCATCGACGAAGTCGATCGTGCCCACCACACGGCTTCGCTCGGACGGCTTGCCTACGAACGGAGTGGCGAAGCCGGACTGTTCGGCCCAGGTGTAGAGGATCTCCGAGGACCGATCGCATCGGCCGGCCGACCATTCGAGGCCCCCGTTTTCCATGATCCATTCGACCTGCTCCACGAAGAGCAGCAGGGTTGCCAGCGCGGGGGTGTTATAGGTCTGGTCGAGCCGGGCGTTCTCCATGGCGATGGTCAAATCGAGCGAGGCCGGGACCCATCGCCCGCCGCTCACGATCCGCTGGGCCCGTCCCAGGGCGGCCGGGGACATCGCCGCCACCCACAAGCCGCCGTCGGCGGCGAAGCACTTCTGAGGTGCGAAGTAGTAGACGTCGAATTGCGATGGGTCGACGCGTAAGCCGCCGGCCCCGCTCGTGGCGTCGACGGCCACGAGGCCGCCCCCGTCGGCGGGAGCGTTCGCACCAAGCGGGCGCCGGATGTCCATCATGACCCCGGTGGACGTCTCATTGTGGGTGAGCGCGTAGAGATCGACGGTCTCGTCGGCCCTCGGCTCGGGGTGGGTCCCCGGCGCCGACTCGATCACCTCGGGATCGCCGAGGTGCGGAGCGATCTTGACCGCTGAGGCGAACTTCGAGGAGAACTCTCCGAACGACAAGTGCTGGCTACGGCGCTCGACCAGACAGAACGTGGCCACATCCCAGAACGTCGTGGTCCCTCCGTTGCCGAGGACGACGTCGTAGCCGTCGGGCAATGAGAGCAGCTCGGTCAGGCCCCGCCGGAGGCGGCCGACGATCGACCGGACGGGCGCCTGGCGGTGGCTCGTTCCGAGGAGATGGGGCGCGGCTGCCGCCAACGCCTCAACCTGCTCGGGGCGCACCTTGGAGGGCCCGCTGCCGAACCGGCCGTCAGAAGGCCGCAGGTGTTCCGGGATGCGGATATCCGGTGTCTCTCGGGTGCCGGGGGCGCTCGTCACGTGTGCAAGCATGGCAGCCATGGCGTCACTGCGCGAACCGCCCCCCGCTCCTGTGCGCGCCCCGGGCACGCGGCGCATCTCAGCCCGTGTCGCCTCGGTGAACCCGTCGGCCACCCTGGCCGTCGACGCCAAGGCGAAGGCGCTGCAAGCGGCCGGGGAGGACGTGATCGGCTTCGGCGCCGGCGAGCCCGACTTCCCCACGCCGGCGCACATCGTCGAGGCGGCGGTCGCCGCCTGCGGCCGGTCGGCGAATCATCACTACACGGCTACCGCCGGGCTGGCGGATCTGCGCCAGGCCATCGCGGCCAAGACCCTGCGGGACTCCGGCCTCGAGGCAGCCCCCGGGCAGGTGGTGGTCACCAACGGCGCCAAGCAAGCCGTGTACGAGACCTTTGCCGCCCTGGTCGACCCGGGAGACGAGGTCCTGGTACCTGCGCCGTTCTGGACCACCTATCCGGAGGCGATCGCTCTCGCCGGAGGGATACCGGTGGCTGTGCCCACCACGGAGGAGTCCGGGTTCCACCTGACGGTAGAGGCCCTCGAGGCGCATCGGACCCCGGCCACGAAGGTCCTGCTCTTCGTGTCCCCCAACAACCCCACTGGAGCGGTTTCCAGCCGGGCCGAGGTGGAGGCGATCGGCCAATGGGCCGTGGAGCACGGGCTGTGGGTGGTCACCGACGAGATCTACGAGCATCTCGTCTACGGCGACCGCAGCTTCACTTCGATGCCGGTAGTGGTGCCTGAGCTGATGGACCGCTGCGTCGTCATCAACGGTGTGGCCAAGACCTATGCCATGACGGGGTGGCGGGTGGGATGGCTCATCGCGCCGGCCGACGTTGCCGGCGCGGTGTCGAACCTGCAGTCGCACTCGTGCGGGAACGTCGACAACGTGGCGCAGGAGGCGGCGCTTGCTGCAGTGGCCGGCGACCTCAGCGCGGTGGCGGAGATGCGAACCGTGTTCGATCAGCGTCGCCGCACCATGCACCGGATGCTCAACGAATGCCGTGGCGTGACCTGTGTGGAGCCAGAAGGCGCGTTCTATGCCTTCCCATCCGTCAAGGGGCTCTACGGCGCGCGGCTTGGAGGTCGCGAAATCCGGAGTTCGCTCGACGTCGTCGAGGCCGCCATCGAGGAGGTCAAGGTGGCCGTGGTCCCCGGCGAAGCGTTCGGAGCCCCCGGCTACTTGCGCCTGTCGTACGCGTTGGGGGACGAGGCCATGGTCGAAGGTGTCTCCCGGTTGGCCGCGCTCTTCGCCACGGCAGCCTGACATGGCCCGCGTGTTGATCCCGGAGAAGCTCGCCCCCCGCGGCCTGGAGCTGCTGCGCGCGGCCGGCCACGAAGTCGACGTCCAGCTGGAGCTGACGCCGGAATCCCTCCTCCGATCCGTGGCAGGGGCGGAGGCATTGATCGTGCGCTCGGCCACCCAGGTGACCGAGGACGTGCTCGCCGCCGGGACCGACCTCGTCGTGGTGGGCCGGGCCGGGATCGGCCTCGACAACGTGGACGTCGAGGCGGCCACCCGGCGCGGCGTCATGGTGGTCAACGCGCCCCAGTCGAACATCCTCTCCGCCGCCGAGCACGCGATGGCCCTGTTGCTGGCCCAGGCCCGCAACATCCCACAGGCGCACGCCGCGCTGATCGCTGGGAAGTGGGAGCGGTCCAAGTGGGAAGGGGTCGAGCTCCACGGCAAGACGCTCGGCGTCGTCGGGCTGGGCCGGATCGGCGCCTTGGTGGCCCAGCGGGCGCTGGCCTTCGGGATGCGCTTGTGCGCTTACGACCCATACGTCTCGCCCGAGCGTGCCCGCCAGATGGGCGTCGAGCTGATGGCTCTCGACCAGCTCATGGCCGAGTCCGACTTCGTCACCATCCACCTGCCCAAGACCGCGGAGACGGCCGGCCTCATCGGCCGAGACCTGCTGGCGAAGGCCAAGCCAGGGGTGCGGATCGTCAACGCGGCGCGCGGGGGGATCGTGGACGAGGAGGCGCTGGCCGAGGCGCTAGGGACTGGGCAGGTCGGAGGTGCCGCGTTCGATGTGTTCTCGAGCGAGCCGTGCACCGATTCCCCGCTCTTCGTGTTCCCGAGCGTGGTGGTGACGCCGCATCTGGGTGCCTCCACCCAGGAGGCGCAGGACAAGGCCGGTGTCACTATCGCCGAGCAGGTCCTCCTGGCGCTGGCCGGCGACTTCGTCCCTTTTGCCGTGAACGTCGCCGCCACCGAGGTGTCAGAGGCGGTGCGCCCCTTCCTGCCATTGGCCGAACAATTGGGCCGGTGCTTCGCCTGCCTGAACGAAGGGATCCCCGACAGTCTCGAGGTCGAGTACCAGGGTGGGTTGGCTCAAGCGGCCACCGCCATCCTGACGCTCGCCGTATTGAAGGGCGTTCTAGCGGCAGGTACCGACGAACCGGTTTCCTACGTGAACGCTCCGCAACTCGCCGAGGAGCGTGGCCTCGTGGTCCGGGAGGCGTCGACGTCGGCCACCCGCGACTACGTCAACCTGGTCACGCTCCGGTCGTCGGACCACTCACTCGCTGGAACGCTGTCCGGGCCGCGATCGGAGCCTCGCATCGTCATGGTCGACGACCACATCGGGCTCGAGGTCCCGCCGGCCGAGCACATGCTGGTGGTTCGCAACGACGACCGGCCCGGGATGATCGGGGTCGTCGGCACAGCTCTCGGGGAGGCGGAGGTCTCGATCTCGTCGATGGCCGTGGGGCCGTCGAGAACAGGGCGGACGGCGCTGATGGTCCTGTCGACCGATCGCCACGTTCCCGACGACACGTTTGC
>DATGGF010000612.1:0-1559 GCA_035308625.1 Acidimicrobiales bacterium
ATGCACCTGTGGAGATGGCGGATCATCCGAGGGGTGGTCGTCCTGGCCCTGGCCGGCGCCGGCTTCGCCGTGCTCGTTCCCCAGACGAAGGTCGACCGGGCGCTGCTCAGCAAGCTCGTGATCAGCCACACGGCACTCCCCGGCCTCCAGGGGCGTCGAAGCGTGAGCCGGTCGGTGCCCTCCTCGGAGAGCTCCTTCGCCGCCACCCGGAGCGCGGCCAAGAAGCATCCCGACGAGACCGGCATCTTCGCCAGCGAGTGGTACATCACCACGAGCGCCCCGCCCGAGGCCGGGATCGTGGCCCAGGTGCTCCCCACCGCCGCGACCGCCCGCACCGTCGCGCAGGACGTGGACAAGCAGCTGTCCTCGCTGCCCACCCTCTCCGGCGAGACGGCCTCGGACCCGAAGCCCTTCTCCGTCCCTGGCGTGGCCGGCGCCACGGGGTACTCCTTCGCCTTGGCCGACTCCACCGGCAGCACCCACACCGCCGTCGGCTACGCCTTCAAGAGCGCCTACCGGGTCGGGCGGGTCGTGATCACCGAGCTCGCCGTCTCCAGCCGGGCCGCTCTCGACACCGGGCCGATCGACGCCGACATACGCGACGGGGCCGCCCTCCTGGCCCGGGTCGAGCCGGGCTTCACGATGCTGCGCACCACCGTCCCGGTCCTCGCCTCGGCCGTCTACGCGGCCGTGGCGGTGGTGGTGGCCGGCGCCTCGCTGTACGTCCCCGAGATCGCCGCCGGCATGCTCGAGCGGCGCCGGGAGCGTCACGAGGCGCGGGAGCTGCGCCGGGCGCGCGAGCAGTACCTCTCCCGGGGCCGGCGCACCGTCAAGCGCCAGCGGGCGCCGGCGTGGACCCAGTCCAAACGACGCTGAGCTGGGTCCGCGGCGGAGGAGGTGGGATTTGAACCCACGGACCCTTGCAGGTCACACGATTTCCAATCGTGCCGATTCGGCCGCTCTCGCACTCCTCCGAGCCGGCCCGAAGGCGGCAGCAGGAGGCTATCGTCTGCAGGGTCGCCCGACGACGAGGGACCGGTGCTGGGTGCGGCGGCTGGGTCCTGCGCAACGGTCGCCCGTGAATCGAGTCAGGGCCGGAAGGCAGCAGCTCTCAGCGGGTCCGGTCGTGTGCCGTAGCCAACCTGGCCGTCGCACCGAACACCGATTCCCGTCCCGCGGTGACCGCCGCGTCGAGGTCCGGGCCCGCGAAGCGCGCCGATAGGCTGCGGCGGTGGCCGACGCGAGCACCGGGGCGCCGCACCCGTACCAGAGCCTCTACCGGCGCTTCCGGCCCCAGCGCTTCGACGAGGTGCTGGGCCAGGACCACGTGTCACTGGCGCTGCGCAACGCCGTGCGCCAGGGCAAGGTGGGCCACGCCTACCTGTTCAGCGGGCCGCGGGGCACGGGGAAGACGTCCACGGCGCGCATCTTGGCCAAGGCGCTGAACTGCGCCACCCCGCACGACGGTGAGCCCTGTGGTGTGTGCGACTCGTGCGTCGACATCGCCCGTGGCATGTCGCTGGACGTGCACGAGCTCGACGCCGCCTCCAACAACGGCG
>DATGGF010000613.1:0-5556 GCA_035308625.1 Acidimicrobiales bacterium
CTTCCTCCGTGTCGCTCGCGCCCACCACGCCCGTTGTCTCGCCGATCCCGAGCTCAACCACCCCTTCTCCCATCCGGGCCAGCACCCGCAGCACGTCGAGCGCCTGGCCGCCTACTGGGCCGAGGTCTTCGGGGGGCCGCCGTCGTATACGTCGCTCGGCGTCGACCAGTCCTACAACGTGCGCCTGCACGCCGGCAACGGGGACATGTCCGACCTCGGACGGCGGTTCGTGAGCTGCTTCATGGCTGCGGCCGACGACGCCGGACTCCCGCGAGACACCGAATTCCGCAGGGCCATCCGGAGCTACATGGAGTGGGCGGTCGATGACGTCGCACTGTCGCACCCGGATTCCGCAGAGGACGTCCCCGACGGCCTGATGATGCCCCGGTGGGGTTGGCAGGGTCGCGAGGAGTGGTGCGACGCCGGATCGGCTACGAGCGGATGGCAGCGGTCCGGGCGTAGACGAGGGTGGTGACCCGGTTCACCGACGTGTCGACCAGCTCGACCTCCACGGCCGCTTCGGGCCCGTCGCCGAGAAGGCGGGCCTTGGAACGGACGGGCCCTTCGGGCGCCCGGGCGAGGTAGCGCACGTCGAGGTCCGTAACCACCACCGGCGACTCGAAACGGGTGGACACCATGTCCTCGGCCGCCGCCTCGGCCACCAAGGCCACCATGGCGCCCTGGAGGGTCCCGGCCGGATTGCGCAGCTCGGGGGTCACGCGCAGCTGGACCTCACCGTGCACGGGGTCGATGACTTCGATCCCGGCCTCCTCGCGCAGCGGTTGCGACAACAGGCTGAGGCCACTGAACATGGCGACCGATGTGTCGGGCCGCACCCGGGGTTTGGGAGGGTCGGAGTCCCGGCGGGGGACCTTGGCGAACCCCAGCGCGCCGGTAGCCACCAGTTCGCCCTCGTCGCTGGTGAGCTCCACGGCGCACGTCACCGACCGCCCGCCCTGGCGTAGGACCGAGCCGATCGCCTCGATACGCGTGGGCGCGGGCCGGGGGCGCATGCGCACCGACAGATCGGAGGTGAGCGTCCACACCTCGGGATCGGTGTCGACGGCGATGCCGGCGACGGCGTCCATGACGAAGGCGAGGACGCTGGCCCGCACCACGCCGTGGTGCATGACCTCGGGGCGCGGCGACAGGTCGAGGACGAGTTGGCCGTTCACCACACGGGCGGTCACGCCCAGTCTGCTCGCCACCGACGTGCCGTCGGCGAAAGTGTCGGTCAAAAGTCGCTCCGGGTCCGGGAACCGGTGGACGCTACCGTGGCTCCGGGCGTGCCGACCAAACGACGGTCAGGCCGGGAGCTCGGCCGCCAGGTCGAAACGCTCGGCGTAGAAGGCGAGCGCGCGTTGGCGCTCGGCCCGGTCCAGGCCCAGTTGCTCCAGGTCGTAGACGACGGTGCCGTGGCGACCGCGCGGGTGATCCACCATGAACGCCTCCATGGAGGCCCGGGCCCTGTCTCCGAAAGGCTGGCCCGCCACCTCGTACACCCGAGCCGCCATGGCCAGGTCGTCGGCCATGAAGTCGTCGAAGCGCACGTCCACCGACCGGTCGGCCGGCAGCGCGTCGCGCTCGTCGACGCAGGTGTGGAGCATCGTCTCGAGACGCGCCGCCCAGTGGCTGGCCAGCCCGGGGACATCGATGCGGGACTGGGCCATGCGCGCCGCGTAGGCGAGCATCGTGGACATCGAGGCGGTGACCGACACCGGGTCGCGGTGGGTGACCACGAACGTGGCGTCGGGGAACGTGTCCACCAGGGCAACGAACTGCTCCAGGTGTTGAGGCGACTTGAGCACCCAGCGGTCGCCACCCCGCTCGAATTGGAGCACCTGGAGGATGCGCCGTAGGTAGGCGTAACTCGGCCGCTGGTCGCGGGCCAGATAGTGGTCCCGCCAGGTGGGCATGGGGGCAATCGTCTCGAACAGCATGCTGGAGAAGTCGATGGCCAGGAGCTGGATCTCCTCATGGACGTGGTCGACCGTCATCTCGTGCATGCGCTTGAAGAAGGGCATCGCCGCATCGACCAACCACAGGGCCTGCTCCGTGCGGGCGCGGCGCGGATCGGCTGCGCCGTCGGCCGGGCGCTCGCGCTCGGCCAGCACGGGTTCGAGGCTCTCCCAGTAGGGCAGCGATCGCAGGGCCGGGTCGGACGAGAGCAGGTTGTGGAGGTGGGTCGTCCCCGTCCGCGGCAGCCCGCAGATGATGATGGGCGCCCGTACCTCGATGTCGAGGATCTCCGGGTGCCGCCGGATCCGGTCCTCCACCAAAAGGCGGTTGCGCAGGAGCCCGGTGAGCAGCGCGTGCTGGGCGAAGCGGCCGGCCGGGCTCAGGTTGGCCTCCCGGTTGAGCGCACGGCACAGGATGTCGAGGCGTTCGACGAAGTCATCGGCGCCGTAGGCGTCGAGCCCGGTCTGTTCGCAGGCTGCGGCCATGAGCGGGGCCGGGGCCAAATCGAGGCCCGCCCCGGCTTCGGCCATGAACCCGAAGGCCGCCTGCGCGTCCTCGGAGAACTGGGGTTCAGCCAGGTCGTCGATGACGACGGGCGGGGGCCGCCCGGTCACGACGATCCCCGATCGTCCGGCGAGGCCGGCACTCCTGATCGGGCGACCACCTCGGTGGCGGGCCGGTCGGGTGTCGCCTCGGGGAGGAACCACCGGAACCAGATCCGGCCGCGCCGGTGCCCGGCTGTCGACACCCAATTGGGATGGCCAGGATCGCGGGCGGCCACGACGACCACCCAGCTGCCGTCGGCTTCGTATCGCACCTGAGCGCCGTTGATGGTCACCCGCTCGTAGTCGTAGTTGTAGGTGTGGAGGAACGGGTTCCACAGGCAGAGGTTCCAGAAGGCGCAGGCGGGCGACCGGCCCCGGATCACCAGGGCCTGGTCGTCGTCGAGTTCGTAGCTGCCCATGGCGTAGGCGGCGTCACCGGCGGCCCACCCGAAGGTCGTCGTCGGGACCGGGTAGGGCGGGTCGACGGTGTTGGGCTCGCCCATGCCCAGCGGGACCAGCCCGGCTTGCTCGCGCACCCAGGTCAGCGCCGCCCGCAACCGGCGGGCCAGCTCGGCGTCGGTATCGGTGTAGACGGTCGGCGCGTCGTCGGCCTCGATGACCCAGCGGGCCCGCCGCTGTGTGGTGGGGTCCTCGAGGTAGTCGCGGGTGATGGCGCACACCGCGTCGCCCTCGAGACGGATCCACGCCGTGCCGTCGCCAGGGTCGTCGGCCGAGAGCACCATGGAGATGGCGCCGGCCGCGTCCGGGGTGGCCTGCCGGCTGTTCAGGCTGCCCACGATGCGCTCCGAGTAGCGCCCGTCGTCGGGACCGCCGTACACGGTCAGCGAGAGGTAGACGGCGTCCCCCGGCTCCACGCGCACCCGGTAGGTGCGTCGCGGGTCGACTGGCGCGTAGCAGTAGAACGCGTCGGCGTTGTCGCCGCCCCACTTCTTGTACGGGCCGACGATGTCGACGAAGCGGGGCCGTGCCGGATCCGCCCAGACGTGGACGTCGGCCGCCACCTGAAGGATGGAGAGGATCCACCGGTGGGCCTCGAGCTGGGTGAGCTCGTCCTCGTTCTCGAGCTGGTCGACGAGCCGCCCGTGCAGGCCCTGGAGCTCGCCCAGCAGCTCGGCGAAGACGGACGCGGTTTGCTGGGCCACCATGTCTTTCCCTGGGCCTCTCTCTGGTCCTCGCTCCGGCCTTCATCGAGCCGGCACCGTCGCGGCGCGGTCGTCGCGACGATAGAGGGCCGGCCCGGCATCGGGCCGCGCCGCCCAGGATTCCGTCAGCGCGTGGTGGTGGGCCGCTCCTCGGCGAGGCGCCGGTAGTGGTCTCGCCAGATGAGGCGGTAGACGGGCACGGCTCTCGGGATGTCGCGCAGCCCGGGGATGAACGGGAGCAGCACCAGGCCGAGGCTGAGCAACATCATGATGCTCCACACCAGGGCGTCGGCGTTCCCCGACGAGCTGAAGGGGGAGATCTGGTACCACATGGTGTAGAGCCACAGCCAGGCCTGGCCGGGGAAGTTGCCCGTCTCGTTCATCATCCCCCACTGGTCCCCAGCCAGATGCTGGGCCTGGGCCTTGTCGGCCAGATAACTGCCGTCGGCGATGAACAGCAACGGCTTGGTGTAGTCCGTCCCGTAGAACTGCGGTGAAGACAACAGCACCGCGTCGAGGCTCCCGGTACGTGCCATGGTGAGGAGCGATCCCAGCATGGGCGCCACCGGCCCGTAGTCACCGGCCGGCAGCACCACGCTGCTCCCCGAGAACGTGACCTTGTCGAGACCCTTCTCATAGGCGGACGTCCAGTGCGCCTGCTGGTCGGATGATGCCGCGTTGTAAGTGGCGAGCTCGCCCTGCAACGTCGGGTCGTTCTTGGCGTCAACCTGCAGAGGCCCGAGCACGAAGTCCTGGGCCGTGTCGACGGGGAGGTGGACGCCCACCCATTGCTGCGGGTACAGGAAGAAGATCTTTTGTCCCGCCCCCTTCGTGTTGTTGTAGGGCGGCCCGTAGCCGGCCACCCCACTGGAGCCGTCGAGCTCGGTGGCCGAGGTGGCAAGGAAGTCGCCCGGGGTGGCCTGCGACCACTGGCGGATGGTCACCGGGCGCTCGTCGGGTGAGGAGAAGACCACGGCCAGCACGATGGCGAGCAGCGCCACCACCACCAAGGCGATGACGAATTCCTTGGCCAGGTCGTAACGGATCTTCGGGCCGTCCCACTCGGCGGAGTCGGGTTGGCGCGAGGCCTCGGTCAGGGTCTGCACGGCGCCTCCTACCGTCCTGGGCCGTCGGCAGCCGCGCCGGCCCGGGCGCGGCGCATGGTCCGGTCGGGCAGCGGGCGCACCACCCCTCGGTGGCGGACCATCAACAGGTGCAGGCCGACCAGCGCGGCGATGCCCACCGGTAACAGCAGCACATGCCACAACAGCATCTGCCCGAAGTTGAGCACGTTGAAGAACGCGCCCACACCGACCGAGTTGAGCCCGTCCTTGGCCTGGGTGGAGATCCACTGGCTGTCGAAGTTCTGCTGGGACAGGTACCCGGTGAAGGCGCACCCGATGGAGACGAGGAACGACACCACACCCGTGATCCACGTCAGTCGGCGGTTGCCGCGCCAGGCGGCCATGAAGAACTTGCCCCAGAGGTGGAGGACCATGAAGAAGAAGAACAGCTCCACGCTCCAGAGGTGGATGCTGTTGAAGAAGAGCCCGGCCTTCGACTGATGCCACCACGACGGGCCGCGCCACACGAGGACGACACCGGAAACGAGGATGACCACGAAAGCGGCCAGGGTGAGGACGCCGAAGACGTAGACCCACGACGCCACGTAGCTGGGCTGTTCCTCGGGCAGGAGCTTCTCGGGGGGCAGCGCCCGCATGGCCGCGTCGCGCAGGGCCCCGGTCCACGATCGCCCCGACGCGGCGCCGGCCGGCCTGCCCCCAGGGGGTGCCACGGTGCTGGTCATCGGCCCCTCCGGGAGGTGTGGAAGGGGATGACCACGGCCAGGGCGAAGACCACCACCATGGTCAGGATCACGATCGCGTTGG
>DATGGF010000614.1:0-9901 GCA_035308625.1 Acidimicrobiales bacterium
CACCGGAGCGCGCCTTGGCCAGGGCGACCTCAGGGGACAGGGCGGCGAAACAGCTCAGGGCGGCGACCAGGGCCAGCGCCGCGCCGGCGATGGCGCGCCGCGCGCGCCACGACGTGTTTCGACGGACAGACGACACTCGAGGGGGGCGGGAACGCGGAAGGGCCGGCGGCGCGGGGCGGGTCAGCCGTCTCCGCTGACGCCGGCTGCGCGCAACTTCCGATGCTCGTGGCCGCCGACCGGAGGCCCGAGGGTCTCGGTCGGCCACGGGCGCACCCCGGCCGACGAGCGCTCGGCATCGATCGTGCCTGCGCCCGACTGGGTGTCGTAGAGCAGCGAGTCCAACCAGGCCGATCCTCCGGCCCGGCGTGAATCATCCGACATGGCCATTCCCCCCTGGCCGACAACAAGTCGGTTCATCGTACGGGCCTCGCCCGAGGCGGGCATCGTCAGTACTGACGAAATCGGCCTACCGGGGGCGGCGAGGGACCCGTTCCGGCGGCGGCCTGACGGCGGCATGGGAATAGTGGTTGCGGGTCATGTACATGCCGAAACGGATCATCCAGATCGTCTCGGGATAGGCGGCGATCCGCTCCATGCCGCCCTTGCCCAACCCGAAGTAATGGTGGCCGGCGAAGCAGATCAAGGCCACGATCGACAGCGCGGCGAAGAACAACATGAATTGGCGCAGGGCCTCGGGGACGGGCAGCACGCAGCCCAACACGAAGATGCCCAGGTTCCCCACCCCGATGGCCAGAGCCGCACCCACGTAGTGGAGCGTGTGGTTGGTGTTCTCGGGAGAGCACCCCACCAGCACCGCGCCCACTCCACTCAGAGCCAGGCAGCTGAAGCCGACGAGGGCGGCGCGTCGCTCGGCCTCGTCCTCCTCGCGGAACTCCTGGTACATGAGCAGCGATCCGACCGCCATGACGACGCCCAGCCCGATGAAGGCGATGTTCATGACGGCGTGCCGGGGCGAGCACACCATGGCGCCTTCGTAGCGGGCGCAGGCGGTGTTCCCCAGGTCGCTGATGTAGTTCGTCACCACGCTGTAGGAGGGACGAAACACCCAGCCTACGAAGACCTGGGCCAGGAAATAGAAAACGGCGAGGATCCACACAGCCGGGCCCAGCCACAGGTGTCGGTCGCTGAAGGTCTTGATGCGGCTGTGCTGTGGGTCCTTCATCGGCCCCTGCCCCCGGCCATCGCTCGCACGGTACTGCGCTGCAACGCCCAGTGCCTCGGGCCTGGCATCGGCCTGACGCGACGCAGGCCCCTCCGGTGCCGTTGGGGGGAACGGCGCCGGAAGGGCCTGCTACTGCTGGTGGCGTGGGTGCGACACCGGCAGGGGTTCAGGTGACTAGTTCGATGTCGCTCCGAGAGGTTCGACGTTCGCATGAGTACCCGTGTACGGGAGGAGTTCGGCGGCTTCGAACTCGCGTCGCGATGCGATGCGCTCCCATTCGGACTCGTCGATTACCTCGATCGTCACGGCATCGCCGGAGACAGGTTTCGAGATTCGCCCCCGGCCCACCAGCCACCCCCTCTCACAACCCTGCGAACCGCTGGTGCTACGGCTCGCGGTCATGACACCCGACCGAAGGACGACCTATCTGATCGCAATTGTCAACGCGTATGGACATACGTCTACGCCCATTGCTACACATGACCGGAAGCACATGGCCTGCGGCCTGGGCGTATCCTCACGAGGACCGGCCGGATCGGACAACAAATTCCACAGATGGGACCGCGACGATGACGAAGCGTGACGAGTTGGTGGCGCAGATCGCGGAGCTGGTGGAGGCGGGGCGGGCCCTACAGGACTGTCTGGGCCGCAACGAGAAGGCCATCACCGACCTGGCCGACCGGGTGCAACGGGGGGAGTCGATTCTCGAGGCCTTCGGCGCCATGGACGGAGTCATGCGCCGGCACCGCGAGCTGCCCGAGACGTTGGAGGAGTTCGAGTCCGCTCGGCATCAGACTCGTCTGGCTCTGTTCGACCTGGCGCTGGATCAGGGAGCCACGGCGAGCGAGCTCGCCCGTCGTCTCGGTATCTCCCGCCAGCTGGCGTCGCGCCTGGCCGGCAGCGCGCGCGACAGGTCGGCCCCGGCGTCTTGACCGTCCTCAGCCTGGCCAATCTGGCCGTGAAGGTGGCCGACCTGGATGCGGCGTGCGAGTTCTACCGGTCGGCCGGGGCCGAGATCCGCGACCGCACGAGCTGGCGCGGCGCCGAGCGCGCCGATGTCCAGCTGGGCGCGGTCCAGATCACGTTGTTCACCCGCGCCATCTACGAGGACAGCGTGGACCTGCCCGACGAGGGCTTCCTCCATCCGGCGCTGTTCACCGACGATCTCGACGCCGAGCTGGCCGGCCACCGCGTGGTGTGGGGCCCCGAGGTCGTGGAGGGCCCCTTCGGCCGGCGCCGTATTGCCTTCGTCGACGCGCCTGGCGGTATGCGCCTCGAGTTCATGGAGCAGCTGGACTGAGCGGGCCTGAGCTGCATCGGTGGGCGCTACCGTGAGCGGCCATGGGGGCGATGTCGACTCGAGCAACCGAGGCAGCGGGAGCACCGGCACCAGGGGCGCGGCGGTTCCCGGACGGATTCGTCTGGGGGGTGTCCACTTCGTCTCACCAGATCGAGGGCGGCAACGCCAACAACGACTGGTGGGATTTCGAGCACGACCCGCACTCGGGGTGCCTCGAGCCCAGCGGGGACGCGTGTGACTCTCGTCACCGGTGGCCGGAGGACATCGCGCTGGTCTCCGGCATGGGGCTCTCGGCCTACCGGTTCTCCCTGGAGTGGAGCCGCATCGAGCCGGCCGAAGGCGAGTTCTCGGCAGCCGAGATCGACGCGTACCGGCGTATGTGCGCCAGGTGTCGCGAACAGGGCGTCATCCCCGCCATCACCTTCAACCACTACACCATGCCCTTGTGGCTCTACCGGCGGGGTGGGTGGGAGGCGCCCGAGGCCACCGACCGCTTCGTGCGCCTCTGCGAGCGGGCCAACCAGGGCATCGGCGACCTGATCGGCATGGCCGTCACCTTGAACGAGCCCAATGTCATGGGGGTGATGGGCTACACCCAGGGTGAGCACCCTCCCGGAGTGAAGGACCTGACCCGCCATCTCGCCATCAACGACGTCCTCATCGCCGCCCATCGCAAGACGGTCGACGCACTGCGCGCCGGGCCCGGCGACTATCCCATCGGCATGGGGCTCTCCATGGCCGAATTGCACGCCGACCCCGGAGGCGAGGTGGTGCAGGAGGCCAGTGAGGAGATCCTGGAGAACAACTTCCTGCGCGGGGCGGCGGGCGACGACTTCGTGGGCGTGCAGTGCTACACGCGGCTGCACCTCGGGCCCGAGGGCGAGGCCCCGGCCGACCCCGAAGTGCCCAAGACCCAGATGGGCTACGAGTTCTGGCCCCAGGCGCTCGAGTACTGCGTGCGGCGAACGGCGGCCTACACGGGCCTCCCGGTGGTGGTGACCGAGAACGGCATCGGGACCGACGACGACACCGAGCGCATCCGCTACCTGAGCGAGGCCCTCGACGGTCTGCACCGCTGCGTGGAGGACGGCATCGACGTCCGGGGCTACTTCGTGTGGACGTTGCTCGACAACTTCGAATGGACGCACGGGTACGGGCCCAAGTTCGGCATCCACTCGGTGGACCGGACCACCTTCGAGCGCCGGGAGAAGCCGAGTGCCCGCTGGTTCTCCCAGGTGGCCCGGGCCAACGCCCTGCCTCCGGCGCAAGCCTGATTGCCGCCGTTCACTGGTGACCGACCCTCGTCGATTCGAAGCCGGCGTCATGGCCGTGCAGGTACACGCCGATGTCCGCGCCCTGGCGCGAGTTGTCGCCGACGAGGCCGCCGAGGTGATCAGGCGGGCGGTGGCCGATCGGGGAGAGGCCCGGGCCATGTTCGCCACCGGCAACTCCCAGCTGGCCTTCACCGACGCCCTCGTCACGGCCACACCCGATGTCCCCTGGGATCGGGTAGTGGTGTTCCACATGGACGAGTACGTCGGGATCGGGCCTGACCACCTCGCCGGCTTCCAGCACTGGATCCGCACCCGCATCGTGGATCGCGTCCATCCCCTCGTCGCCCACTACCTCGACGGCCGGGCCGATCCCGACCCCGAATGCACCCGGTACGGGGCGTTGCTGGCCGAGACGCCGCTCGATCTGTGTTGTCTCGGCATCGGGGTGAACGGCCATCTCGCCTTCAACGACCCGCCGGTGGCCGACTTCGACGATCCGCTGGACGTCAAGGTGGTCGAGCTCGACGCCGTCTGCCGCCAGCAGCAGGTCGACGAGGGCCACTTCCCCGCCATGTCCGAGGTGCCGACCCACGCCCTCACCGTGACCATCCCCGCCCTGTTGCGGGCCGGGACCGTGCTGGCCGTCGTGCCCGAGGCCCGCAAGGCCGAGCCGGTGCGCGCCGCGCTCGAGGGCGCGGTGTCCACCGACTGCCCGGCGTCGGTGCTGCGCACGCGGGCCAACGTCCGGCTCCATCTCGACGCCGAGTCGGCGGCGCTCCTCAGGCGTTGACGGGCCCCAGGACGCGATCGAGGAACGGGTAGGCCAGCGTGCCGTGCCACTGGTGGCCGGCCTCGAAGACATCGTGCACCAGATGGTCCGGCGCGCCGAGCGCCTCGTAGACCAGGCGGAGCTTGCGCACCTCTTCGGTGGCCGTGCCCACGGGAAAGAGGTCGTCCTCGGTGCCTGTCTCGATGCACAGCGCCCGCGGCGCCACCAGCGCGCCGAGGTCGAGGTGCTCGAGCTGTCCGAGCATGCCGGTCAGCACCTGCGACCCGCACATGTTCCACGGCATCTTGTGGGCTGCGGCCCACGACGAGAAGTAGCCGCTCACCACTGCGGCGGCCACCCTGTCGTCGGTGGCGGCCAGGAACAGGGTCATGGTGGCCCCGTAGGACAGGCCCACCACCCCGATCCGGGCCGGGTCCACCAACGGCTGCGCCTCGAGCACGTCGAGGGCCCGGGCCATGTCCCACAGGTTCTGGGTGATGGGGTGGACCCCGGTCATCACTGCGTGCACGAGGTTGGTGTCACAGGCGTAGTGATCAGGCGGATTCCAGTCCTGACGCTCCCCGAAGCAGCGCAGATCGGGGGCGAGCACGACGTACCCCCGCCGGACGAGGGCCCGGGCGTAGTCGTCGTTCGGGTTGGGGCTGTCCTCGAGCCCGCACACCCGGTCCTTGCCCGGCCCGTGCCCGTGGATGGCCAACACGGCCGGGCCCGGCGCCGTCCGACCGTCGGGGACGAGCAGGTAGGCCGGCACCGACATGGTGGCCTCGGTGTCGAACACCACCGTGTCGCGCCGGTAGCCATCGACGTCGACACTGGCCGTGGTCTCGAAGGCGAGAGGGACCGGCGCCGGAGTGGGACCCAGCAACTCGGTCAGCCGGGCGCGGACGCGCGCCCGCCACGGCCCCAGGGCGGCGGCGTCGTCCTCGGGGAAGGGGTCGACGTGGCCGGTGTCGGCCAGCTGGACCATCCACGAGTACCAGGGAGAGAAATTGCGCCGGGGCCGCTCGAAGACGGGCGGCGGTGTGCCCTCAGCCACTCGAGGACAGCCCGGCCAGCGGCTGCCAGCTCTGCACGATGTGCCAGCAGGTGCCCTGGGGTATGCCCTTGTAGGTCGGCACGCACAGTGGCCCGGGTGGCACGTTGTTGTGGACGGACACGACTTCGTACTCGGTGGGCCCGTAGAATTTGTTCGGCCCGTAGCTGAGCGTCGGGCTCAGGGTGCCCGTGAAGTTCTGCACCCGCGACATGGCCTGCACGAAGGTGCGGCGGTTCAGGTTCGGCCCGGCGTCGCGCGCCGCGGCGGCGAAGAGCCGGATCACCTGGCACCACGAGACGATCGGGCCCTGCTCCTCGATGTACTTCGACGTCGACGACGTGGGTGCGTGGTGGGCGTTGAAGGTGTCGAAGCAACTCTGCACGCCGGGGTCGTAGCCGCCCGCGCTGACCACGGAGCTCGGGGCGTCGGTCCCGCCCAGCGTCTCCACGGTGACGCCCTCCTGGCCCTCGAGGGCCTTCTCGTAGGGGAAGGGGATGAGCCCGAGGGCCACGTTGATGGATGACTCGTAGTCCGACAGCAGCAGCTTCGGGAAGTAGTTCTGGGTGGTCGCCGCCCCGAGATAGGGGAACAGGGCGTTGAACGGGATGAGGGGGATGACCGAGGTGACGCCGGCTGACTCGAGTCGCTGCACCACGAGGGGCGCCGCCGCGGTGGTGGCGGCGGTATCGGTCACCCCCGACGGCATGCTCTCGATCTCCGGATTGGTGACGCCGATCTTGGCCAGCGCGGGGAGGAGGTACGAGTGCAGGGCCACCTGGTCGCTCGTGCGGTCGCCGGTCACGATGCCGACCTTCACCGACGGCCCGAGCAACCCGGCGCTCTGGCCCCAGGTCACGAGCGTCTCGAGGATGGCCGCCTGGTCGGCGCCGGTCCACCACAGATAGGGCGACCCGGCCGTGGTCCAGTTGGTCACGGTGGTCCACTGCCCGATCATCGGGGTGTGCCCCTCCTGGGCTACACAGAGCTGGTTGTCCCCCACCCACGAACCGACGCCGTCGAGCACGGCGAACACCGGGGGGTTGCCCTCGGTCCACTGCTTGCACAGGGCGCGCACGGCCGCGGGGTTGGTGGGGTCGATGGTCTGGATGATCGGGTTGATCTTCTTGCCGTCGATGCCACCGTGGTCGTTGATGTCGTTCACGAAGATGTGGATGGCAGCCGGCTGGACCCCGAACTCGGTGTCGCCCAGGAAGCCCAGGTTCGCCGACAGGGCGGTGAGGTTGGCCACGGGGAAAGCGACGTTGATGGTGTTGCCCACGACGCCCCGGGTGCTGGTCGAGGCCTGGTCGATCCCGACCCCCGGTGTGCCGAGGCTCGGACCGCGCGACGTGCCGAGCAGCGTGCCTGGGCCGGACCCGTTCGATCCCGACGACGCCACCACTCCGCCCACGGCGCCGCCGACGATGGCCAGAGCCCCGACCAGCGCGCCGACCTGCACGGCGGCCGACTGTCGGCGCAGCCGTCGCCACGTCCGGCGGATCGACGATTGCCAGCGCCCGGCCATGCTCTCCCCCTTCGTTGCGTCCCGTCGGCGCACGGCTCGAGCCGAAGCCGGTGAGAGGCAAGACAATAGGCATGCGACTCGCTACGCGCCTGGTGATCGAGCGCCTTGTCCGCCGGCGAGGCCTCGGGCACACTGGGGGCCCGACGGGGGGTGAGCCGATGGACACGACGCCGGTTGTCCTGAGCCGATGGGAGTAGGCACCACGCTCGAGATCGAGGCGGTCGCCCCCGCGCTGGGCGCCGAGGTTCAGGGCGTCGACCTGGCGGTGCCGCTCGACGAGAAGACGGTACGGACGCTGCGCGAAGCGCTCGCCCATCATCTGGTGCTCTTCTTCAGTGGGCAGGACCTGTCGCCCGAGCAGCAGGCCGACTTCGCCGGCCAATTCGGTGAGGTCACGCCGGCGCACCCGGTGATCCCGTCGATCCCCGGGCACCCGAAGGTCCTGAGCATCGACGGCCGCGAGGACCGGGCCTCGTGGTGGCACACCGACGTGACCTTCCTGGGCACACCGCCGCTTGGGTCCATCCTCCACATGCGCGAGGCCCCCGAGCTCGGGGGCGACACCATGTGGGTGAGTCTCCAGGCCGCCTACGACGCCCTGGCCGAGCCGCTGCGCCAGATGTGCGACACCCTCGTCGCCTGGCACCACGACCCGTGGTTCGCCGCCGACGTCGAGGCCCAGGGCGGCTACGAGTGGGACGGCCAGCACTACGACCGGCTGTACCCGGCCGCCCACCCGGTGGTGCGCACCCATCCGGAGACAGGCCGCAACGGCCTGTTCGTGAACTCGCAGTTCACCTCGTTCATCGAGGGCATGTCCAAGCTCGAGAGCGCCTGTGTCCTCGAGCTGCTCTACCGGCACTGCCAGCGCCCCGAGTTCGGCTGCCGGCACCGCTGGAAGGTGGGTGACGTGGCCTTCTGGGACAATCGGGCCACGTTGCACTACGCCCTCGACGACTACGGCGACGCCATCCGCGTCGCCCAGCGGGTCACGGTGCGCGGCGACGTGCCCTACGGCCCGGCCCGGCCGCTCACGCCCAGGTAGGCCTCCAGCGCCGCGGGGTCGCGCCGCACCGTCTCGGGGTCGCCGGCCGACACCACGGCTCCTGACTGCATCACCACCACGGTCGAGCACAGCTCGAAGACGAGGGGCACGTCGTGCTCTACCAGCAAGATGGTGGTGCCCGACAGCTCGTGCAGGCGCCGCAGCAACGGGATGAACGCCTCCGCCTCGCGCTGGGCGATGCCGGCGGTGGGCTCGTCGAGCAGGAGCAGCCGGGGCTGGGCCAGCATGATGGCGGCCAGATCGACCACGCGGCGGGTCCCTGTCGACAGCCGGCTGGTCAGGTGGTGGCGGAAGCGATCGAGATTGAAGGCGGCGATGGCCCGGTCCACCGCCCGTCGCTTCTCCGCCTCGGCTCGCCGTGCCCACGGCGTCTGGAGGGTGGTGGACAGCACGCCCACCCGGCGACGGGCGTCCTCGGTGAGCAGGAGCGCATCCTCCACCGACAGCTCGGGGTAGAGGCTGCAGTCCTGGAAGGAGCGGACCACTCCCAGCTTGTTCCGTTCTTCGGGTACGTAGTCGGCCAGGTCGCGGCCGTCGAGCACCAACGTGCCCCGATGGGGGACGAAGCCCGAGATGGTGTCGAGCATCGTCGTCTTGCCGGACCCGTTGGCGCCGATGAGCCCGGTGATGGTGCCCGGTTCGAGCTCGATGCTCACGCCGTCGATGGCGTGCACCCCGCCGAAGGACACCCGCAGGTCGCGGATCTCCAGTCGCGCCGGGCCGCTCGGCAGGACGTCGTCGTCCTGTCGCCCGTCGGGCTCGGGCGGTTCGGTGACCGCCACGCTGTCGTCCGGCCCGGTCACGACGGTGCCACCAACGCGGGGTCGGTCGGTTCACCGGCCATCCCCGGGCCTCCCGCCCGCCCGCGCACGGCGAGCAGCTTCTGCACCTCGAAGTGGGCCAGGTCGCCCAGGCGGTGCATCAGGTCGGCCATGCCGCCGGGCAGGTAGAGGATGAAGGCCATGAGCCCGATCCCGCTCGTGAGGAATTGGATGGTGGGGGTCGAGCCGAAGATGGCGGGTAGGCCGACCAGGTAGATCGCTCCCAGCACGGCACCCCCGATGGCGTCGAGCCCGCCGATGACCACCATGGACACCACCAAGATCGACAGCGCCGGCGAGAACGTGTCGGTGGAGAACCGCTGCGTGGCGAAGGCCAGGCAGACCCCGGCGTAGCCCGCTACGAAGCCCGACAGGGCGAAGGCCAGCAACTTGGTGCGGGCCACAGGGATGCCGGCCGCCGCCGCCGCTGTCTCGTTCTCGCGCACGGCGATGAGGCGCCGGGCGATACCTCGGTCTCGCCACACCCGCACCACCAGGATCGAAACCACCAGCACGCCCAGCGAGAACCAGGCGAAAGACCGCTCCGAGACGAGGTGCAGGCCGAACAGCGACGGACGGTTGATGAGCGTGGACTCTGGGTCGGGCAGTCCGGTACACAGTCGCCGGTGTACGAGCGGAAGCGTGAAACACGGCGTGGCCAACAGTGACGTCTGGGCGAACAGGGCAAAGGCCAGGGTGCTCACGGCCAGGTAGAGGCCCTTGATGCGCAGCGCGGTGAGTCCCACCACCACCGACACCAGGGCGCCCACCACCCCCGCGATCAACAACAACAGCAGCAACGGTGTGTTCTGCCCCAGGTGAGCGGCGAGATCGGCCCCCACCGCCACCAAGGCGAACTGGCCGAGCGAGAGTTGCCCGGCCCACCCCGTGAGCACAGTCAAGGAC
>DATGGF010000615.1:0-3024 GCA_035308625.1 Acidimicrobiales bacterium
TGCTTGAGCGAGGCGGACAAGGCCACGCCGAGAGCGGTGCCCACGACGATGCCGATGACGGCGCCGAAGAGCGACAAGATGATCGACTCGGACCGGATCATCATGCGCACCTGGCGCCGGCCCATGCCCACCGCTCGCAGCAGGCCGATCTCCCGTGTGCGCTCGAACACCGACAGCATCAGCGTGTTCACGATGCCGAACAAGGCGATGAGCACGGCCAGGAACAGCAGGGCGTAGACCAGGCTGAGCAACTGGTTCACCTGCTTCTTCTGGGCGTCCTCGAACTCCTGGCGGGTCTGGATCTTGAGTCCGGGGTAGCCGTCCAAGGCGTGGGAGACGGCCGCCTTCACCGTGCTCACCGGCCCGGTGGTGTGCAGCAGCACGGCGATGGGGAGCGGGCTGTCGAAGTGCGACTCGAAGAACTGGTCGCCCACCACGTAGCCCCCGATGAGCGCGTTCGCCTTGTAGATGCCGCCGATGCGCAGGGTGCCTGGCCCCGTGCGGGCGAAGTCGACGGGAACCTCCGATCCCACCGACAAGTGCTTGCTGTCGGCCGTGTTGGTGTCGATGAGCAGCTGGCCCTGAGCCAGCGCGGCGGTGGTCCCGTCGCGCATGCGGAGGATGACGGTGTCGGCCAGGTGGTCGACCGACAACCCGACCAGCGTGACCACCGAATGCTGGAACTCGAACGACGCCGCGAACACGTTGGCACTGCGCGTCACGCCGGGAACGCCGGCGGCCACCGACGACACGGCGCGGCTGAAGGTCCCCTGCCCGTTGTTGTTGGAGCTGGTGATGATGAGTTGCGAGCTGATGGCGTTGTCGACGCTGCTGGTGGCCGAGCGTGACAGCGAAGCGCCGAACACGGCCATGGCCGAGACCAGCGCCAGCCCGACCACCAGGGCGGAGGCCGACTGGGCGGTTCGGCGCGGGCTGCGCATGGAGTTCTCCCGGCCCAGCTTCCCGGCCGTGGCGAAGACCCGGGCCACGGGCCGGCCCAGCACACTGGCCATGGGCCGGGCCACGAAGGGGGCCAGCATGCCCACGCCGACGAAGATGCCTACCGCGCCGAGTCCCACCAGCTGGATCGCCGGTGCGGTGAGCCCCACCGCCAGCGCCACGATTCCGGCCAGCACCACCGTGCTGCCGACGAGCAAGCGCCGCCGCGACGACACGCTGGTGTCGACCTCGTGGGCGACCAGGGCGGCCACCGGCGGGATCCGCACCGAGCGCCGGGCCGGGCTCACCGCCGCCACCAACGTCACCCCGAGCCCGACGATCAACGACACGATGACGGTGCGGGGGGCGAAGACGAGCGAACCCGACGGAAGCGACAGGCCGAAGCCGGACAACAGCGCCTCTAGCCCGAGCGCGGCCAGGACACCCAGGACGATGCCCACCAGCGACGCCAGCAGCCCCACCACGGCGGCCTCGAGGAGCACCGAGCGGAAGACCTGGCGCCGGCTGGCCCCGACGATCCGCAACAGGGCGAGCTCACGGGTTCGCTGCCCCACGATGATCGAGAACGAATTGAAGATGGTGAAGCCGCCTACGAACAGCGAGATGAAGGCGAACACCAGCAGAGCGGTGGAGAAGATCCCCAGGGCTTTGGTGATGTCGTTGGTCTGCTCGTTGGCCACGGTCTGGCCGGTGACGACCTCGACGCCGTGGGGGAGGACCTGGGCGATGGCGTGCTGTACGGCCGGCTTCGACGTCCCCGGCGCGGCCAGCGCGTCGATGGCATCGAACTGTCCTACCTTGTCGAAGATGCTCTGGGCCTCGGGCAGGGTGAAGGCGGCGATGGTGGCCCCGGCCAGGTTGTTGGCCGTGCCGAAGCGCATGAACCCGGTGATGGTGAAGGTCTGGGCCGGCCCCGCGAGGAGGATGTGCACCGGCATCCCCATCCGGAAGTGGTGCTTCTCGGCCGTGCCCAGGTCCATGAGCACGTCGTGCGGCCCGGTGGGGGCTCGTCCCTGAGCCAGGTGGAGCGACGACAGCTGTGGGTTGGGGTCGAAGGACAACCCGAAGGTGGGGGCGCCTCCGTTGACGATGGCTTTGCCGTCGGGCCCGACGAACTGGGCGTAGCCGCTCACCGTGCCCTCGGCGTAGGACACGCCCGGCGCGGTCCTGACGGCTGAGAGGACGGACTGCGAGATGGGGCGGCGCACCGCCCCGCCCCCTTGATTCGTGTTGTTGTTGAAGGCGGCCACGGCGCGCACTTCGAAGTCGATGTGCTGGTAGATGTTGCCGAACAGGGTGGTGAACGTGTTGTTCAGCGTGTCGGTGAGGACGAAGGTCCCGGCGATGAAGGTGACACCGAGGACGATGGCCAACGCGGTCAGCGCCATGCGCAGCTTGTGGGCCAGCAGGCCCTTGATGGTCACCTTCCACATGGCGTGCCGTCCTGGTCGCTCAGTGCCCGAGTTGCCGCATGTGCTCGAGGATGGAGTCGGGGGTGGGCGACGCCAGCTCGCCCACCACCCGGCCGTCGTCGAGGAAGACCACCCGGTCGGCGAACGACGCGCCGCGGGGGTCGTGGGTCACCATGACGATGGACTGGCCGAACTCCTCGACCGACCGGCGCAGGAAGGCCAGCATCTCGGACGAAGCGTTCGAGTCGAGGTTGCCGGTCGGCTCGTCGGCGAAGATGAGGTCCGGACGGTTGAGGAGGGCCCGGGCGCAGGCGGTGCGCTGCTGCTGCCCGCCCGAAAGCTCGGTCGGCCGGTGGGTGAGCCGGTCCTTGATGCCGAGTTGCACCACCAGATAGTCGAACCACTCGGGGTCGACCTTGGTCCTGGCCAAGTCGGCTGGCAGGGTGATGTTCTCGGCCGCGGTGAGGGTGGGCACGAGGTTGAAGGACTGGAACACGAAGCCGACGCGGTCGCGTCGCATGCGGGTGAGCTCGGAGTCGTTCAGCCGGCCGATCTCCTTGTCGCCGATGAAGACCTGTCCGGAGGTGGGCGTGTCCAGTCCGGCCATGCAGTGCAGCAGCGTCGACTTGCCGGACCCCGACGGGCCCATGAC
>DATGGF010000616.1:0-9676 GCA_035308625.1 Acidimicrobiales bacterium
TGAGGGCGATCGAGTCGAGGGTGACGAACCCGAAGACGACTTTGCGCACGAGCCCGGCCGCGCACAGAAGCCCCACGTCGGGCCCGCCGTAGGAGACCACGGTGAGGTCCCCGATGCCAGCTCGCACGATGGCGCGGATCACGGCCATGGGCTTGCGCCGGGAGCCCCAGCCCCCGAAGCCGACCGTCATGCCCGGGCGAAGCTCGCTCACCATGTCCTCGACGCTGGCGCGCTTGTCGACGCCGGCGCGCGTGCTCGCCCCACTCGCCTGGGCGCCTGCCGAGGTCATTGGGAGGTGTCGGCCTGGCGCTTCTCCACGAAGGCCTGGCGCTGCTCGGCGGCCACGCCGCGCACGTGCAGCTCGTAGGTGAAGCCCTGCTCGAAGCGGTAACTGCGCTTCACGTCGACCGGGTCGATCCCGTTGAGCGACTCCTTGGCCCGCCGCAGGATCGTGGGGCTCTTGGCCGCGATCTGCTCGGCGATGCCGTAGGCGGTGTCGACGAGTTGGTCCTTGGGCACCACGGCCGCCACCGATCCGTAGGCGGCCAGCTCGGCCGCGGTGGCGGGTTCGGCCGTGTACACCATCTGGCGCATCTTGTGCTGGGGAACGAGCCGGGCCAGATGGGTGGCCGCCCCAAGCGCGCCGCGGTCGACTTCGGGCAGCCCGAAGGAGGCGTCGTCGGAGGCGACGACGATGTCGGCGTTGCCGGCCAAGCCGATCCCTCCGCCCAGGCAGAAACCGTGCACGGCGGCGATGACCGGCACCTCGCAGTCGTAGACCGCGGCGAAGGCGGCGGCACAGCCCCGGTTCACCCCGACCAGGGCCTCGTCGCCGCGCGCCTGGATCTCCTTGATGTCCACCCCGGCGCAGAAGCCCCGGCCCTCGGCCCGCAGCACGACGACCCTGGTCTCGGGGTCGCGACCCGCCTCGATCAGGGCATCGGCCAGGGCGAACCACCCGGCCACGTCGAGGGCGTTCACCGGAGGGACGTCGATGACCACCTCAGCGGTGCCCGGCCTGCGGCTGTTGCGCTCGATGCCCATGACGACCAGCCGTCTCCCTCTGCTTTCCGGTGCCCGACACCATCCGCTTCGTTTCTGATGGGGCGTCAGGAAGCTCCAGCAGGATAGGCCAGGCGGTGGTGGGTCGGTAGTTTGACGGCCCGTGGCCGCCGACAGCCGATCTGACGTCCCGGGCGAACACCCGCTCGACTTCACCAGCCGGGTGGCCCTCGTCACCGGAGGCACCCGCGGGGTCGGCCTCGGCATCAGCCGAGCGTTCCTCGCCGCCGGGGCCGACGTGGTGGTGTGCGGCCGTTTCGAACCCGACGCGCCGCCGACTGCCGGTGGCCGCAACGCGTCCTTCGTGGCGGCCGACGTGCGCGACCCGGAACAGGCCGCGGCGGCGGTGGCCGCCGCCGTCGAGCGGCACGGGCGCCTGGATGTGCTCGTGAACAACGCCGGCGGCTCCCCCGCGGTGGCTTCCGCTGACGCGTCGGCCCGGTTCGTCACCTCGGTGGTCACGCTCAACCTCCTGGCTCCGTTCTTCTGCGCCCAAGCCGCCAACGCCGTGATGCAGGAGCAGACCGAGGGAGGCTGCATCGTCAACGTGGGGAGCGTGTCGGGCCTGCGCCCGTCGCCCGGCACCGCCGCGTACGGCGCAGCCAAAGCCGGGCTCCTGAGCCTCACCCGCACTCTGGCCGTCGAATGGGCACCACGGGTACGGGTGAACTGCGTAGTGGCCGGGCTGCTCGCCACCGAGGCGGCCGCTGATCACTACGGCGGGGAGGCCGGGCTCGCCGCCGTAGCCGGGACCGTACCGCTGGGCCGGCTAGGTACTCCCGAGGACGTGGCCGGCGTGTGCCTATTCCTGGCCTCGTCGCTCGCCGGATATGTGACCGGCGCCGCCATCGAAGCCCACGGCGGAGGCGAGCGGCCGGCTTTCCTCACTGCGCTGGAGCAGTCGGGAAACTGACCCGGCTCCGCAACGGGCGCCCAACATCGACGCCCGGCGTGGCTTCGACCTGCACTTGTGTTGCTCAAGCCCCCCGGACAGGCCGCCGATACGCGCCATGTGGGAACGCGTCGCGCCTCTGGGGCGCCAGCGGAGCTCCGTCTCGATCTCGAGGGCCGTCCGGTCCTCGAATTCCAGCCGGCCGTGGACATGTCGAACGGCATGCTCCTCGGCTTCGAGGCACTGGTGCGATGGGAACACCCCACCAGGGGCGCCATCGCCCCCGACGTGCTCATCCCCTTTGCCGAGGCATCGGACCGGATCCTCGAGGTCGACGCCTGGGCGTTGGCCGAGGCCTGCCGTCAGGCGACGCAGTGGCCGTCGGGCATCCAGGTGGCGGTGAACTGCTCGCTCACCCAGCTGCGCGCCCACCAGGCCACCGAGGCGGCCGCTGCCGCTCTGGAGACCTCGGGCCTGAACCCCGACCGCCTCACCCTCGAGATCACCGAGACCGCGGTGGCGGACCTACAGGCGAGCACCGAGCTGCGCATGCTCACCAGCTTGGGTGTCCACCTCGCCGTCGACGACGTCGGCACCAGTTGGTCCACGCTCGAGAACCTGCGTCGTTACTCGATCGAGACGGCCAAGATCGACCGCACGTTCATCGCCGCCCTGGAGCCGCACGAGGGCATGAACCGGGCGATTGTCGAGGCCATCATCCATGTCAGCCACTCACTCGGCATGAGCACCGTGGCCGAAGGCGTCGAGACGGCGGTGCAAGTCGCCACCCTGCGCTCCTTCGGGGCCGACGTGGCCCAGGGCTACTTCTTCGCCGGCGCCCTTTCGGCTGAGGACGCCCTGTCCCTCGCCACCGCCGAGCCCCGGGCCGTGTTCTCCTTCACGTCCCACCGAGCCGAAGGTGTCACGACGGCGGTGCAACCGCCACCGCTGGTGGTGCTCCCCGGCGAGGCCGGCGGAACCGATGACACGGACGTGTTCCCCGACGAGGGAGGCCCACCGCCGTCGGCGCGGGCATCGCACCCGAGCGTGGTGGCCCCCGGAACCTGAGGGGAAGGGCCCCTCTCCGGCCCCGGCATCCGAGCGGAGTGGAGTGGCGGTGACGCCGCGTGCTCATATACACGCTCGTGAAACTCGCTGTCCCCTCTGAGACGCGCGCGGGCGAACGGCGCGTCGCCGTGGTGCCCGACGTGGCTGGACGCCTGGTCGCCGCCGGTGTCGACGTGGTCGTGCAGTCGGGAGCGGGGACTTCGGCGTACTTCCCCGACGACGCCTACCGGGACAAGGGCGCATCGGTGGCCGACGGTGCCGCGGCGGCCCTGGCCGGCGCCACCGCGGTGGCCAAGGTGAACGCCCCCACACCCGAGGAGGCCGGCGCCCTGGCCGACGGCACGACCGTGGTCAGCTTCCTCCAGCCGGCCAGCCAGCTCCCTGTCGTCGAAGCGTTGGTGGCCCGCAAGGCCACCGCCTTCAGTCTCGACCTGCTGCCGCGCATCAGCCGGGCCCAGTCGATGGACGCGCTGTCGTCGCAGGCGACGGTGTCCGGGTACCTGGCCGGTTTGGCGGCAGCCGATCGGCTGCCCAAGTTCTTCCCCATGTTCATGACGGCGGCGGGCACGGTTCCGCCTGCCAAGGTCCTGGTGCTCGGCGCCGGGGTGGCCGGGCTCCAGGCCATCGCTACTGCTCGCCGCCTGGGCGCGCAGGTGCGGGCCTACGACGTGCGCGCCGCAGCCAAGGAAGAGGTGCAGTCGCTCGGCGCCGCCTTCGTCGAGCTGGCCCTCGAGACCCAGGAAGGCTCAGGGGGGTACGCCCGCGAGCAGTCGGAAGAATTCCTGGCCCAGCAGCGCGAGCTCATCGGCAACGAAGTGGCGGCCGCCGATGTGGTCATCACCACGGCGGCGGTCCCGGGTCGCAAGGCCCCGGTGCTGGTGACGACGTCCATGGTGGACGCCATGGCGAACGGCACGGTGGTGGTCGACCTCGCCGCCGACGGCGGTGGCAACTGCGAGGTGACCGTGGCCGGAGAGGAGATCGACCACGGCGGCGTGCTGGTGGTCGGGCTGAGCAATCCCCCGTCGGCCATGCCGACGCACGCCAGCTTCCTGTACTCACGCAACGTCTTCAACTTCCTGTCGCTGGTGGTCGTCGAGGGCGAGCTGCGCCCCGATTTCGAGGACGAGATCGTGTCGGGGACGTGCGTCGTGCGCGCCGGCGAGGTCGTCCACGCTCCCACCGCCGAGCTCTTGGCCAAGGAGGGATCGTGATCGTCGCCTCTGTGGGCCCCGGCCTGCTCAGCCTCATCACCGTGTTCGTGCTGGCCGCCTTCGTGGGCTACGAGGTCGTGTCCAAGGTGCCCAGCATCCTGCACACCCCGCTCATGTCGGGCTCGAACGCCATCCACGGCATCATCCTGGTGGGCACCATGCTGGTCCTGGGCGAGGCCCACGGCGCCGCCCAGCTCACCCTCGGCTTCCTGGCCGTGGTGCTGGCCACCTTGAACGTCGTCGGGGGATTCGTCGTCACCGACCGGATGCTCGAGATGTTCAAGGCGCGGCCCACGCCGCGCCGCGAGGCCGAAGAGGACAAAGGCGGGAGCGCCGCGTGAGCCGGGCCACTGCCACCGACCTCGTCTACCTCATCGCCATCGTCGGCTTCATCCTGGCCCTGAAGGGCCTGAGCTCGCCCAAGCGCGCCCGCCTGGGGAACCTGGTCGGGGCGGCCGGCATGCTGGTGGCGGTCGCGTGGACATTCTCGCGGCCCGAGGTCTACGGCACCACCCGCAACCTGATCCTCATCGTGGTGGCCGTCGTCGTCGGCACCATCATCGGGGTTCCCGCGGCGCGCATGGTGAAGATGACGGCCATGCCGCAGATGGTGGCCATCTTCAACGGCGTGGGCGGCGGCGCCGCTGCCCTGGTCTCGCTCACCGAATTCATCGCCTTGCCCAGCAAGAGCATCGCCATCTACAAGATCTGCGAGGTGCTCTTCGGCGTGCTCGTCGGGGCCGTCTCGTTCTCCGGTAGCGCCATCGCCTTCGCCAAGTTGCAGGAGCTGATGACCGGCCGGCCTGTGACGTATCCGGCCCAGCAGCCGCTCAACGCCGCGTTGGGGCTGGGCATCCTGGCCCTGTTGGTGGCCAGTGTGGCCACCGCCAGCACGCCGCTCGTGGTGGTGGTGTTGGCCCTGTCGCTCGTGCTCGGGGTGGCGTTCGTCCTGCCCATCGGCGGCGCCGATGTCCCCGTGCTCATCTCGCTACTGAACTCGTTCACCGGTCTCGCCGTGGCGGCCTCTGGCTTCACCTTGAACAGCACGCTGCTCATCGTGGCCGGCACGCTCGTCGGGGCATCGGGCATCCTCCTCACCCGCATGATGAGCCAGGCCATGGGCCGCTCGCTGCCCAACATCCTCTTCAGTGCCTTCGGCTCGGTCATCACCGCCGGCGGAGGCGAAGCCGGCGAGGAAGGCCGGCCGGTGCGCTCGGGCACGGCCGACGACATCGGCGTCCTGCTGGCCTATGCCCGCAAGGTGGCCATCGTGCCCGGCTACGGATTGGCTGTGGCCCAGGCCCAGCACACGGCCCGGGAGCTGGCCGACGCGTTGGCCGAGCGGGGCGTCGAGGTGTACTACGCCATCCACCCGGTGGCGGGGCGGATGCCCGGCCACATGAACGTGCTGCTGGCCGAAGCCAACGTGCCTTACGACCAGCTCAAGGAGATGGACGAAGCCAACCCCGAGATGTCGACCACCGACGTCGCCCTGGTGGTGGGGGCCAACGACACGGTGAACCCGGCAGCCAACAACACTCCGGGTAGCCCCATCTACGGAATGCCCATTGTCCACGCCGATCAGGCCGAGAACATCATCTTCTTGAAGCGATCGATGCGCCCCGGCTTCGCTGGCATCGACAACGAGCTGCTCTACGACCCGAAGACGACGATGCTCTTCGGCGACGCCAAGGATTCTCTGACCAAGCTGGTGGCCGCGGTCAAGGCCGCATAGCTCCTCGCTGGAACAAGCGGCTCTCGGGCGGCTCTCGATTCCGGCTACCGCACCCCGGCGGTATCGGCACGCTCGTCGGACAGCTGGGCGAAGACGAGCACGCCCTGGGAAGTCGGTCGTGCACCCAGCACGTCGACGGCCACGGCGCGATGGCCGACGAGATGGGCGGCGTGGTTGACGACAACCATGTCGCCGTCGGGCAGGTAGCCGACGGCCTGGCCGGACTGGCGGCCCTCCTTGACCAGGTCGACGACGAGACGCTCCCCCACGGCATGGTGGGGAGCCAGCTCGGTGGCCAGACGGCGTAGGTTCACCGCGCCCACCCCGGCGGCCTCAGCCCGCTCGGCCAGTTCGGCCGAGCACGTGGCCAGGCGGAGATGCAGGCGGCTGGCGAGCGACAGGGCCTTCTCCCCCGACTCGACCGCCTCGGGGACCTCCGCCTCTTCGATCTGGACGACGACGCCGTCGCCCCGCAGCGCCTCGAGCGCTTCGATGCCGCCCCGGGCGCGGCGGGAAGCAACCGGGTCGGGCCCCGAAGTGAGGGCGCGCGCTTCGTCGAGGACGAAGCGCGGCACGACGACACCACCGGCCAGCAAGCCGCAGCGTCCGAGCACGACGAGATGGCGTTCGAGCAGAGCCGACGTGTCCACCAGCAACGCGGCATCCGACGGCGTGCCCGGTCGCTCGAGCAGATGGCCCATGCCCGCGGTCCGCAGGATCTCGTCGCCCTTGGCCACTCCGAGACGGACACCGCCGGCGCACAGGATCCAGGCCACGACGCCGGCGATCGGATAGCCCACGCGCGAGTGGACGGTGGAGACGAGGACGAGCCCGCAGGCGAGACCGAGAAGCAACCCGGTCGTCCCCACCACCGACCCGGCGAATACCTGGGCCGGCGGCATGGCGCGCAGACGCTCCTGGGCCCCGTTCATGGTCCGGTCGATGAGGCGTCCGGCCACGCCGCCGAGCAGATAGGAGACCAGTGCGCCCAGCGTGACCGTCACGACGGGGGCGAGGGAGTGCTGCCCGATGTGGTCCCCGAGCTGGAGCCCCCCCACCACGCCGGTGATCACCAACAGGAGCCTGAACACTTCGACGAAAACCACGACGACCCCCCGCCCGCCCCCCACGGGCACTCGGATGCGGACGCTTCCGTTCCTATTTTCGGCACGCAGGGTGGTGCCTTTGCCCTACGGCGGCACAACGGTGTGCCTGGCGGCCACCCGGTCCGGCCGGTCCCGGGCCGGTACGCTCGGCGCCCGACCGGACACCGGCCCGACGACCTCGAGGAGTCCCTGGTGAGCGACACGCCCAGTCCCATGGGTCACGGCGTGAACCAACGCGCCGCGATCCGGATGACCCCCGAAGAGGTCGAGTTGTTCGTGCACGAGCGCCGGCCCATGACGCTGTGCTCGATCAACCACGACGGCTCCATTCACGCCGTGGCGATGTGGTACGGCTTCCTCGAGGACTGCATCGCCATCGAGACCAAGGCCAAGTCGCAGAAGGCCCAGAACCTGCGGCGCGACCCCCGTATGACTTGCATGATGGAGGACGGCGACACCTACGAAGAGCTGCGGGGGGTGGAGCTCGTGGGCCGGGCCGAGATCGTCGAGGACCCCGAACGCATGTGGGAGCTCGGTGTGGACCTGTTCGAGCGCTACTACGGCGCCTACACCGACGACCTCAAGCCGTTCGTCGAAACCATGCTGAACAAGCGGATCGTGGTGAAGCTGCACGTGGAGCGGACCGTGACCTGGGACCACCGCAAGCTCGGCCTTCCCTCCACCGGGCTGGCCGGGAGCTGAGGGACTGGAACACGTTTCAGCCTCGGGGCTAGGGTCCCAAGACGCCACCGGGCGCCGGCCCGGACGGAGGAGAGGGGCCGCGATGATCCTCGATCGCTTCCGGCTGACCGACCGCGCCGCGGTGGTCACCGGAGCCGGGCGCGGGATCGGCGCGGCCGCCGCGGTGGCGCTGGCCGAAGCGGGCGCCGACGTCCTCATCTCGGCCCGCACCGAGGCACAGCTCGACGACGTGGCCGACCGCATCAAGGCCGCCGGGCGCCGGGCCGTGGTGGTGGCCGCCGACCTCGACGACCTCGAGGCCACCGCCGGGCTGGCCGACCGGGCCGCCGAAGCCTTCGGCCGACTCGACATCGTGGTCAACAACGTTGGTGGCACCATGCCCCGCGCCTACATGGACACCTCCCCGCGCTTTCTGGAAGCCGCCTTCCACTTCAACGTGTCCACCGCCCACGCGCTCACGCGCGCCGCGGTGCCCCACATGCTCGAGCACGACGGTGGCTCGGTCGTGTGCATCTCGTCGGCCATGGGCCGCACCCAGGGCCGGGGGTTCCTGGCCTACGGGACGGCCAAGGCGGCGCTGGCCCACTTCGCCCGCCTGGCCGCCACCGACCTGGCCCCGCGGATCCGCGTCAACGCCATTGCCGTGGGCTCGGTGGCCACCTCGGCGCTCGAGATCGTGCTCACCGACGACACGCTGCGGCGCACCATGGAGGAGGCCACGCCCTTGAAACGCATCGGCGAGCCCGAGGACATCGCCGCCGCCGTCGTCTACCTGTGCTCCCCCGCCGGCGGCTATATCACCGGCAAGGTGCTGGAGGTCGACGGTGGCCTGAACGGCCCCAACCTCGACATGGGGATGCCAGACCTGTGAGCGCCCCCAGCGGATCGCCGCTTCGGGTGGTGCTGTGGGGCACCGGCAACGTCGGGCGTCACGCCCTGGCCGGCATCGACGCCCGGCCCGATCTCGAGCTCGCCGGGGTGTGGGTGTCGAACCCCGACAAGGTGGGGCGCGACGCTGGCGAGCTGGCCGGCCTGGGGCGACAGCTCGGAGTGGCCGCCACCGGCGACGTGGACGAGGTGCTGGCGCTGCGGCCGGACTGCGTGGTGCACACGGCCATGGCCGACCACCGGCTCACCGAAGCGCTCGACGACCTGGCCCGGTTGCTGCGGGGCGGCACGAACGTGGTCTCGAGCGGGCCGGTCTTCCTCCAGTACCCCGACGGCGTGGTGCCGGCCGAGATGACCGCACCGGTCCGTCAGGCCGCCCTCGATGCCGGCGTGTCGTTATGGGTGAACGGCATCGACCCCGGCTTCGCCAACGACGTCCTGCCGCTCGTGCTCAGCGGGGTGAGCGAGCGCATCGACCAAGTCCGGTGTGTCGAGATCCTCAACTACGCCACCTACGACCAGCCCATGGTGATCTTCGACATCATGGGATTCGGCCGTCCCCTCGACGACGTCCCCATGCTCCTCCAGCCGGGTGTGCTCACCATGGCCTGGGGCAGTGTGGTGCACCAGATCGCCGCCGGCCTCGGCATCGAGCTCCAGGGCGTCGAGGAGTTCTACGAGCGGGTGCCCGCTCCGGAGACCTTCGCCGTGTCGTCGGGGAAGATCGAGCAGGGCACCGCGGCCGCCCTGCACTTCGAGGTGAAGGGCATGCGCGATGGCCGCTCGGTGGTGGTCCTCGAGCACGTGACCCGCCTGCGCGACGACCTGGCCCCCCATTGGCCCCAGCCCGCGGGCCAGGGTTGCTACCGGGTGGAGATCCACGGCGAGCCCAACTACACGCTCGATCTCCAGCTGCTCGGCACCGACGGCGACCACAACACGGCCGGGTTGAAGGCGACGGCCATGCGCCTGGTCAATGCTGTGCCCGCGGTGGTGGCCGCGTCGCCGG
>DATGGF010000617.1:0-1738 GCA_035308625.1 Acidimicrobiales bacterium
TGTCCCCGAGGTGGCCTCGGTGCTCGGCCGGACCGTGCATGCCACCGAGGCGCTACTGGTACGCGCCCGGCGGGCGCTTCGTGCGGCCTACGAGGAAGGGGGTGCCGATGTCTGACCCACTGGACGCCTTGCGTTCGCCCATCGTCCCGCTGGCCCCCGCCCCGGCGTTCGCCGCCCGCTTGCGCCGGCGGATCGAGCTGACCCTCACCGATCGATCGGAAGTTGGAGACCTGGAGGAGGATCCCATGACCGATGTCCTGCACCACCAGCACCGCGAGCGCAACGGTGTGCACCACGGAGACGTTTCGTACATCACGTTGGCGCTACCGGACGCGGCCGCGGCGCGCCAGTTCTACGGCGGCGTGCTCGGCTGGACCTTCTCCGCCGGACAGGTCGACCTGGTTGTCCCCGAGGTCGGCCTGTGGCCGGGCCCCGAGTGGCGGGAAGGGGTGAGCGCCGGTGCGATCCTGGCGTGGCGCGTCGACGACATCAACACCGCGGTGGTGGCCGTGCGCGGCGAAGGCGGTACCGCGTCGGACCCGGTCGAGCGCCCGTACGGGCTCGAGGCGGAGTGCAGCGACGGGGCTGGCCTTCGCTTCTGGCTGCACCAGCTGCCGCCGCCGGCCGGGCCGGCGGACCCCGACGGCGCACGCCCGGGTGACATCAGCTATCTGGTCCTGCGGGTGGCCGACCTGGAGCGGGCCGAACGGCTGTTCTCGTCGGTGCTCGGGTGGACCTACGAGCCGGGCAACGTCGGGGTCCACGTCACCGGCCCTGCCCCCATGACCGGCATGAGCCAAGGGGACCCCGGTGTCGTCCTGTGCTTCCAGGTCGACGACATCGCCGCCGCGGTGGACCGGGTGACGACGGCCGGCGGTCGCTCGGGGCCGGTGGAGACCCGGCCTTATGGCCTGGAGGCGGAGTGTGCCGACGACCAGGGGGTGGCGTTCTTCCTGCATCAGTTCTGACCCCAGGTGGCCCCGGAGCGCCGGGGCCGAACCGGAATCGGGCCTTGACGAACTCGGAATCCCGGATAGCATACTGAGTATGCTACGAGAAGGAACGGGACGATGAGCGTGCGTCATGCCCTGCTGGGGCTCCTGAGCGAGGGTCCGAAGTACGGGCACCAGCTCCGACAGGAGTTCGAGGCCCGGACGGGTGACGTGTGGGCACTGAACGTGGGCCAGGTGTACACGACGCTCCAGCGCCTCGAGCGCGACGGGTTGGTCGAGTCGGAGGACGAGGCGGCCGAGGGCCCGCAGAAGGTCTTCCGGATCACCGAAGGCGGGGCCGAGGAACTGGAGCACTGGCTGCAGACCCCGCCGGACCTCACCACGCCGCCGCGCGACGAGCTGGTCATCAAGATCCTGGTCGCTCTGGCCATGACCGAGGTCGACGTCCACGACGTCATCCAGGTGCACCGCCGCTACCTGGTCGAGCTCATGCAGCAGTGGACCCGCCTCAAGGAGGACGAGGCCGAGGTCGACCTGCCGCTGGCCTTGGTGATCGACGCCGAGCTGGGACGGCTCGACTCGGTTATCCGCTGGCTGGACACGGCCGACGGACGGCTGAAGCGGGCCGAGGTCGAACCCCTCGGCGCCCCCGACGAGAGTGCCCCGCGGTTGCGGCGGCGACTGGTGGTGCGGCGATGAGCTATCTCGAACTGCGGAACGTGAGCAAGGTGTACGGCTCCGGTGCCGGTGAAGTCAGGGCCATCGAGGACGTGAGCCTCACGGTC
>DATGGF010000618.1:0-2265 GCA_035308625.1 Acidimicrobiales bacterium
GGACGGAACTGCGCCATGAGTAGTTACGAAGGCGTGGCGCAACGTTACGATTGACAGCAGGCTGATAGCGCCCACGACGATGATCGTCGATTCGACCACCCGGCTTGCGACATAGCCCAGCGCCACCTTCTCGTTCCACCGCTTGGCGATGGGGAAGATAACAATCGCAGTTGCAATGTTGCAGATCCCGGTCAGAAGTTCGAGGAAGGCCCCCAGGGCCACCCGGTGGTCTCCACCGGAGCCGAGTACGTAATTGGCCTTCAGGACGTTGCTGTACAGCAGGACTGCCGGAATCGAGAAGACGAACGTCCCAATGAAGAACCAGCCGAAAATCCGACCGGTTCGCTGAAATTCCACGTTGCGGTCCTCGGCGGCGATTGCTGCGTCTGTGGTCACTATCCCCCCTCTACCCCCTCTACCGTGTCCCGTAATCAGCACGACAGGACAATTGAGTCGGGATGGTATCGAGGTGAACGGTTGCGATTTCGTGAATCTGACTAACGCAGTAGTCACACGAAGCGTCGGCTTACCTGAGTGGAAGGCGATCGACGGCATAGCTCTGCCGGGTAGCGGCCGCGTACCGGGCCAGGAAGCCCGCGACGGCAAGGCGGGCCTCCTCAAAGAGGGGCGGGAAAGGCTTGACGATGGTGGCGGATGGCATGAGGACCTCCTTGCTTGCAGGTCCGTCCATCGCGCCCGAGTTGGATCGGGCGAGCTATCCCGAGCGATACCGGTCGGGCTCCGGCTGTCTCCGGGGCGCCCGACTCCCGGCAATCCCGGACGGGGTTTTCGGCTCCGGGCCCCTAGTGGGGCTCCATGTACGTGAGCACGGCGTGGACCCGCCTGTTGTCGTGGGAACTCGCCGGAAGTCCCAATTTGTTGAAGATGTGCTGGGTGTGCGTCGCCACCGTCTTTGGAGACAAGACGAGACGATCGCAAATGCCGCGGTCGGTCAGGCCCTGAGCAATCAGATGCAGGACCTCAAGCTCGCGGTCGGTTAACACTCCCAGGCGACCACTCGGGCGTGACGTGGCGATGGCAGCATCAACAACCGACGGGTCGACCACTGTCTCGCCCGCGTCGATCCGTTCCATAGCCTGAAGGAGCTGGTCCTGGTGCAGGATCCTCTCCTTGAGGAGATACCCCCGTCGGCCGGGAGAGGCCGCGATCAGCTCTGCGGCGTAGTTGGGCTCGACATACTGGGACAGCACGAGTACCCCGAGGTCCGGGTGCGACTGCGCCAACCGAGCGGCGGCCTGGATGCCCTCGTCGCGATACCCCGGAGGCATGCGGATGTCGACAATCGCGATGTCGGGTTGCTCGGCCTCTACCGCGGCGAGTAGCTCCTCCAAATCACCGACGCTGGCCACCACGTCGACGCCTGCGTGGGCGAGAACCCGGCTCAATCCTTCTCGCACGAGCAGGGCGTCGTCCGCCAGGACTACTCGCATGGCAGCCTTACTCGCAGGCGCGTGCCTCGCCCAGCGACGCTCTCGATGCTCATGTCGCCGTCGATGCTCTCCACCCGATCTCGGAGCCCGCGGATCCCACTCCCCCTCTCCGGATCGGCCCCGCCGACACCGTCGTCGCACACGTCGATGTGCACGGCATGATCGGCATTGCGCACCGTCACAGAGACGTGGGATGCCTGTGCGTGCTTGACCGCGTTCTGGAGGGCTTCACTGATCACGAAGTAGGCGGTCGTCTCGATCGCTTCCGGCATCCGATCGGGCGGCGCCAGAATGTGGACAGGCATCGCCATTCGCCGGGCCAAGATGCCAAGGGCGCCAGCCAACCCGTGGTCGGTGAGCACGCCCGGATGAATGCCGCGGGCGAGGTCCCGCAGCTCGGCAACCGCAGCTTCGAGCTCGGCCTCCGCCTCGTCGAGCAATGCCCGGGTCGACATGTCGGTCGACTCCTCCGCCCTGGCCAACTGGAGCGCGAGCCCGATACTCAGCAGGCGTTGCTGGGCGCCGTCGTGGAGATCGCGCTCCAGGCTCCGGCGGGCCTCGTCGCCGGCCCGCACGATTCGAGCCCGGGAATCCCGGACTTCGTCGAGGCGGGCCCGAAGTTGGGCCTGCAGCCGGGCGTTCTCCAAGGCGAGGCGCGTGGCCGCCACAACCGATTCGACCAGGCGCGGATCCTGCAAAACGGCTCGATCGTGCACGAGCAGTCCGAGTGGACCCGAGTTGCCGGTCACGAGCGTGGCCGCCTCGGTTGACCCGTCGAACGTTGGTGATACCACTCGACCGGCACCGTCGAGGT
>DATGGF010000619.1:0-9206 GCA_035308625.1 Acidimicrobiales bacterium
GGGCAACGCCGGTGAGCGGCTCGACGAGGTCATGCTGCCCAAGGTGCAGTCGGCGGCCGAAGTGGTCGCCCTGGACCTGCTGCTCACCCAGGTGGAGAAGCGCAGTGGTCTCCCCATCGGGCACATCGGGATCGAGGCCCAGATCGAGACGACCCGGGGGCTCATCAACGTCGACGACATCTGCGCCGCTTCTCCTCGCCTGGAGACCATCATCTTCGGCCCGGCCGACTTCGCCGCCTCCATGGAAATGCCGGTCCTGACGGGTGGGGTGCAGATCCCCGAGTACCCCGGCGACCACTTCCACTACGTCTTCTCTCGCATTCTCATGGCCGGCCGGGCCAACGGGCTGCAGGTCATCGACGGCCCGTACCTGAAGGTCAAGGACATGGACGGGCTGCGGGACTTCACCCAGCGCACGCGTGTCCTCGGCTACGACGGCAAGTGGGCGCTCACTCCGGACCAGGTCACCGTCCTGAACGAGATGTACTCGCCCACCCAGGAGCAGTTCGACCACGCTTGGGACATCCTTGACGCCTACCAGAAGGCCACCGAGGACGACCGCAAGGGCGCGGTGATGTTCGGCGACGAAATGATCGACGAGGCAAGCCGCAAGATGGCGACCAAGTTCGTCGCCCGTGGTGAGCGCGCCGGTTTCACGCGTTCGCAGGCCTGACGCGCCCGCCGGTGGTCGCCGGGGCTGAGCTCAGCCGGCGGCCTGCTCCACCAGGCGGCGCGCCACCACCTTGAGGGCCAGCGTCTCGTCGGCCCCTTCGAAGATCGAGAGCACGCGGGCGTCGACGAAGTAGCGGCTCACCGGGAACTCCTCGGCATAGCCCATGCCGCCGTGGATCTGCAGGGCTTCACGTGTCACCCATTCCGCCGCCCGGCACACGTAGGCCTTCAACATCGACGCTTCCAGCGTGCCCTCACCCTTGGCCATGAGCCGGGCCACCTGATACGAGAACTGCCGCGTGGCCTGGATGAGCACCGCCATCCGCGCCAACTTGGCCTGGGTCAGTTGGTAGTCGGCGATGGGCTTGCCGAACACCACTCGCTGGCCGGCGTAGTCGCGCGCCGCTTCGTACGCCGCCTGCATGACCCCGAGGGCGCGCGCCGCGGTCTGGAGCCGACCGTTCTCGAAGCCGGCCATCTGGAGGTAGAAGCCGCGGCCGACCCCCTCGACCCCGCCGACCAGGTTCGACTCCGGCACGAACCAGTTCTCGAAGGCGAGCTCGTACGAGTGCATGCCGCGATAGCCGAGCGTGTCGATGGGCCGGCCCTCCATGCGACCGGGCGGACCGTCGCGGCCTTCGGCTCCGGGGTCCTGGGTCAGCACGAAGCCGTGGCCGTCGCCGCGCTCCTTCTCCACCACGAAGAGTGTGAGCCCGCGGTGCGCCTTGGTTCGATCGGGGTCGGTGCGAGCCAGGAGCATGAGCACGTCGGCTCGGGCCGCGAACGTGCACCAGGTCTTCACCCCGTTCACGAGCCAGCCGCCGGCGCAGGGTGTGGCCGAGGTGACGACGTTGGCCACGTCCGAGCCGAAATCCGGCTCGGTGCCCGCTACCGCGTTCATGATCTCGCCCGAGGCCAGCGCCGGCAGCCAGCGCGCCTTTTGTTCCTCGGTCCCGCCCGCCACGAGCGCCCGGCTCAAGATCTCCGGCCGGGTGATGAGCGAACCTCCGGCGCCGAGCGAGCCCCACGAGAGCTCCTCGGTCGCCACCACCATGCCCAGGTAGTCGCTCTCTCCGCCCGAGGCGAATCCGCCGTACTCCTCGGGAATGGACAGCCCGAGCGCGCCCATCTCGGCCAGTCCCGAGATGATCTCCTCGGGGATGTCGGCGTTGGCCCGGTGGATGTGCTCGGCGCGGGGGCGCAGTTGCTCCTCGGCGAAACGGTGGAACGTCTCGCGCACGAGCTCGAAGTCGGGGTCGAGGTGCCGCGGGCCCTCGGTGCCGCTCAGGGCGGCCAGGACATCGGGGCGGCGCCACGACGCCACGAAGGGGGCGACCGGTTCCATCCACTGGGCCTCGACGCCCCAGTCCGTCTCCCGTCCGACGATCCGGCCGGCCAGCTCGGACAGGGCATCGGCGACGAAGGCACAGGCGATCCGGGCCTCGTCGGTCCCGCCAGCGCCGTAGTCGAGCACCGCCTCGGCGGTGCGCACCGCGGCGGCGGCGTGGGCCACGTCGTAGGCGACGACCTGCCGGGCATCGAGGCCCGACGGCCCGCCCAACCCGCGGACCGCCGCGTCGACCACACCCGAGGCCACCCGCACGGCCGCGGCCGCGTCGTCGAGTGAGGGCGCAACCTGGTCGGGCACGGCGACAAACTTAGCGATCGCTTGGGCCGCCACCGGAGGCCGGCGCGGGGACCTGCCCGATCACGGTGACCAGCGGTGGCAGCACCACGGGATCGTCGCCCGGGTTCACGCCGGTCAGCGCCGCGAGATATTCCGACACCGCACCGGGGCCGGCGCCGGCGGGAGCCTCGGCCCATGCATCGACGATGTCGAGGCCCGCGTCGCGCACCAGCGCCGGCAGGCTCGCCCCCACGTCAGGGTGGCGGGCGTCCGGCATCGACAGCGGTACCCCCCCGACGCGGCCCGACGACGTAATGGGCTCCTGGGCCACCAGATACCCACCGGGGCGGACGGCTTGACGCATACGCCGCACCACCACCGCCGGGTCGATCACGTGCATGAGCAGGAAGCGGCAGAAGGCGAGGTCGACGAGCTCGGGCAGCAGGAGGTCCTCGCCCGCCTGGGTGATGGCCAGGACCTGGCTGAAGGCGGCCGCCGCCGTGGCGGCCTCGTCGCGAGCGTGCGGGTCGCTGTCCACCGCGTAGACGCGGCCGTCGCGTCCGACCATCTCGGCCAGGGCCACCGACACGTCCCCGCCGCCGGCGCCCACGTCCACACAACGCCAGCCGGGGCCGATGCCGAGCCGCTCCAACGCGGTGGCCAGGGGCCTCCGGTAGACGTCGTCCCGCAGGGCATCGGGCATCGGCCGACGTTACCCGGGCCGGCTCGATCCCCCGCACGGGCCTCCAGCCGGTGTGGGGCAGGGCGGTAGGGTCGCCTGCGTGAAGGTGACGATGCTGCTGTGCGATGCCGCCCAGGTGGCCGACGGGAAGTTGTTCGTGCTCGGGGGCGGCTGGTCGCTGACCGGTCCCGATCCCATGCCGTCGGCCATCGCCATGAAGATCGATGTCGGGTGGCACGAAGCCGACCAGGCCCATCACTGGGAGCTGTTCCTCGAGGATGCGGACGGGCGCCCGGTGATGATCGACACACCCGAAGGCGCTCACGCGGTGGAGGTCAGAGGCGAATTCAACGTGACCCGGCCTCCCACAGTGCCGGACGGGACCCCCATCGACGTCGCCTTGGCCGTGAACCTCGGCCCCCTGCCGCTGTCGCCCGGAGGGCGTTTCACCTGGCGGCTGACCATCGACGGGGAGGCCGACGAGCACTGGGCCCTGGCTTTCACCACTCGGCCCCGAACTGGTACACCCGAGTCATGACGACCTTCGAGCGCCCCTTCGGCCGGTACTTCGAGGACTTCGTCCCCGGCGACGTGTACCGGCACTGGCCGGGCAAGACGATCACCGAGTACGACGACCACCTCTTCTGCATGATCACCATGAACCACCACCCGCTCCACACCAACGCGTGGTTCGCCGAGCACGAGACGCCCCAAGGGCGCAACGTGGTGGTGGGGAACCTGGTGTACTCGCTCGTGCTCGGGATGAGCGTGCCCGACGTGAGCGGGTCATGCATCGCCAACCTCGAGGTGGAGACGCTCCAGCACAAGTTCCCGACCTTCCATGGCGACACCATCTACGCCGAGACCCGGGTGCTCGAGCTGATCGAGTCCAAGTCCAAGCCCGACCGGGGCATCGTCGCGGTGGAGACCAAGGCGTTCAACCAACGCGGCGAGGAGGTCTGTTACTTCCGCCGCAAGCTCATGGTGTGGAAGAAGGACCACGCTCCGGCCCGGCTCCGCCCGTACCCGGACGACGTGTGGGAGTGAGCTGACCCGGTCGCCGGCCATGGCCTCATCGGCGTCCGCGCCGGCCTCAACTGCGCTGCCGACCGCCCAATTGCAAGCGCTTCGCCGGGCTGTCCTGGGCTTCGGCCGCTCGTCGTTGCGCGACCTTCCTTGGCGAGCCACCCGCGACCCGTGGGCGGTGCTCGTGAGCGAGCTCATGCTCCAGCAGACCCAGGCGAGCCGGGTGGTGGCGCCGTACCGCGCCTTCCTCGAGCGCTTCCCCACGGCGGCGGCGTGCGCCGGCGCACCGTTGGGCGACGTGCTTCGAGCATGGGCCGGGCTCGGCTACAACCGTCGGGCCTCCAACCTGCATGCCGCGGCACGGGCCATGGTGACCCGGCACGGTGGTGTCGTCCCTGACTCGTTGCCCGAGCTGCTCGCCCTGCCCGGGATCGGGCCCTACACGGCGCGGGCCGTGCTCGCCTTCGCCTACGAGCGCGACGTGGCCGTGGTGGACGTCAACGTCGGACGCGTGCTCGCCCGGGCCGTGGCCGGAAGGCGGCTCGCGCCGGCCGAGCGTCAGGGGCTCGCCGACACCGTGCTCCCGGCCGGGTGTGCATGGGAGTGGAACCAGGCCGTGCTCGAGATCGGCGCGGTCTGTTGTACCGCTCGGAGCCCCCGTTGTCGCGAGTGCCCGCTCGGGCGCACGTGCCGCTGGGCGCGGGAGGGACGGGCCGCGCCCGACCCGGCCGCGCCGGGCTCCCGCCAGAGCCGGTTCGCCGGTTCCGACCGACAGGGCCGCGGTCGCCTCGTCGACGCCTTGCGCCGTGGCCCGGTTGGCCCATCGGAGTTGGCCGCCGCGTGCGGTTGGCTGGGCGACCGGGAGCGAGCCGAGCGGATAGCCGCCGGACTCGTGGGCGAGGGGCTGGTCCGCCGCGGACCCGGGGGAGTCCTGCGCCTGCCCTGAGCGGAAGTGTTAGCGGCCCAGGAAGTCGAGTACGAGCTCTCCCACGGTGTCGGGCTGCTCGAGATGGAGGAAGTGGCCGGCGCCCTTCACCGTGGCTCGTTGCGAGCCCGTGGCGAGATGGGCGAGCACGTCGCCCATGGTGTCGTGGCTCAGGCAGCCGTCGTAGTCGCCGTGCAGGTACAGCGTGGGTTGTGGCGCCGTCGAACCGGCCGCGGCCCGCGCGTCGGCGTACTGGGGCACGTGCCGCGCCGGGTCGAACATGGCCCGGTAGTAGCCCAGGGCCGCCTCGATGTTCTCCGGGGCGGCCAGCGCCTCCTTGACCCCCGCGATGTCCGAGGCCGCTTCGTACCCAGGGGACCAGTCGCCCCACAGGCGGTCGATGAAGGAGAGGCCGTCGAGTGCCAGCGCCATCTCGGCCAGTGGGAGCTGGAACAGGAACACGTAGAAGCTCCGGCGCAATTGGTCGTAGGAGAAGAAGGCTTCGGTCATGGCCCCGAGGGGCGGCATGGACATGGTCACCATCGCCCGCCACCGGTCGGGCTGGTACGCGCCCGCCCCATAGGCCGCCGCCGCTCCCCAGTCGTGGCCGATGAGCACCGCCCGGCCGTCGCCACCGAGCTCCTCGTGCAGCGCGCAGGCGTCGGCTGCCAACGCCCCTTGCTCGTACGCGCCGTCGGCCGGCACCTCGGTCGGCGCGTATCCCCGCATCCAAGGGGCCACCGCGTGGTACCCGGCCTCGGCCAGCACGGGCAGCAGGTGACGCCACGTCAGGGCCGTGTCGGGGAAGCCGTGCAGGCACAAGGCCAAGGGCCCGTCGGCCGGCCCCGCCTCCAGGTAGGCGAACTGCACCCCGTTGGCCTTCGCCGTCCCCGGCCGCGGTTCGTGTCGTGTGGCAGCCCCTGGCTCCATGACGGCAGGGTAGTCTCGCCTCCGAGCAGCCTCTCGGCCGGCGGAGCTGGGGGAGGCCGGACAAGGGGGAAGTCTGCTGCGGGTCTCGTTCCACGGCGTGAGAGGTTCGTGCCCGTGCTCGGGTCACGAATACGTCCGCTACGGGGGCAACACCGCGTGCGTGTCCGTGGACGTCGGTGACGAACCTCCGATCGTCCTCGACCTGGGCAGCGGGCTGCGGCCGTTCGGCCACCAGGTCGAAGAGCGCTACGGGACCGACAGCGCCATTGCGCTCACCGCGTTCGTGACGCATCTGCACTGGGACCACATCGTCGGTTTGCCCTTCTGCCGGCCCTTCCTGCGCTTCGGCGGGCACGTCGACATCTTCGGCCCTGCTCAGGGCGAGCTGTCCCTGGCCGAGGTGATGGATCAGGTGGTGGTGCCGCCGTTCTTCCCCGTCCAGGTGAAGGAGCTGCACGGCTCCATCGCCTTCCACGAGGTGGGCGACGACATCGTGTCGGTGGGCTCGGCCAAGGTGCTGGTGCGCAGCGTGCCCCATGTGGGGAGCACCCTCGGCTACCGCATCGAGGCCGGTGGCCGGTCGGTGGCGTACGTGAGCGACCACCAGCAGCCCGGTGACAGCCGGACCATCCCCGAATCGGTGCTCGAGCTGTGCGACGGCGCCGATCTCGTCATCCACGACGCGCAGTACACCCAGGAGGAGTTCCCGGCCAAGGCCACCTGGGGGCACTCCACCATCGAGTACGCCGTGCACGTGGCCGCCGAGGCCGGGGCGCGGAGCCTGGTGCTGTACCACCATGACCCCGTCCACACCGACGACGACCTCGACCGCATCCTCGACGGTGCCCGCTCCACGGCGCGCTCCACCCAGCTCGGCGACGTGGTGGCCGCGGCCGAAGGCATGTCGATCGACGTCTCCGGCACCTGAGCGGGGACCGACCGCCGGCACAGTGGTGAGCGACATCGAGAACGAGCTCGGGAGCACTCTCGGCGCGCCGGGTCGCCACGGCGGCTTCGACGAGGGGCGGTTCCGCGAGGTGCTCGGCCACTTCGTCACCGGCGTCACCATCGTCACCGCCATGGAGGATGGCGAGCCGGTGGGCTTCACCTGCCAGGCGTTCACCTCGCTGTCACTCGACCCGCCGCTCGTGGCCCTGGCCCCGGCCAAGAGCTCCACCAGCTGGCCCCGCATCGCCGCCGCCGGTGTGCTGTGCGTGAACGTCCTGGCCGAGGGACAAGAAGCCCTGTGCCGGGACTTCGCCGTGTCGGGAGGCGACAAGTTCGCCGGGGTGGGCTGGCGCCCGGCCGGCAACGGCGCCCCCCTCCTGCACGGCGTGCTGGCGTGGGTCGAGTGCACCATCGTGGCCACCCACGACGCCGGCGACCACGAGGTGGTCATCGGGCTGGTGGGCGACATGGGGGTCGGGCCCGGCCGCCCCCTCGTGTACTACCGCGGGGGCTTCGGGCGCTTCGAGCCCTGACGCTGCGCCCGCGGGGCGCCGGTTAGCCTGGCCCGCCGTGCCGACCATCACGCCGTCCGAGGTGATCGCCGACGTGGTGGTGGTCGAGCCCGATCCCCACGGGGACGAGCGGGGCCGCTTCGTCGAGACCTACCGCCGCTCGTGGTTCCCGCTCGGTCGTGAGATGGTGCAGGGCAATCGCTCGGAGAAGCAGGCCGGCGCCGTCGTCGGCCTGCACTACCACCTCCACCAGGCCGACTACTGGTACATGCTGCGGGGCCGGGCCCGAGTCGTCCTCCACGACCTGCGGGTGGGTTCGCCCACCGACGGGGCCACCCTGGCCATCGACCTCGACGGCGCCAAGGACCGGGGCCTGTTCATCCCCCCCGGCGTGGCCCACGGCTTCGCCAGCCACACCGACCTGCTGTTGTGGTACCTCGTCGACGGTTACTACAACCCGGCCGACGAGTTGGGCGTCGCCTGGGACGACCCCGACGTGGGGGCCGACTGGGGGATCGCCGACCCCGTGCTGTCGGCCCGTGACCGGGTCAATCCCCGTCGGGCCGACATCGACCCCGGTCGCCGCCCCTACTACGGGCTCCGTACCTGACGCCGCTCCTCGAGGGGATACGCCGCGGCTGGACGCGGGGCCGCTGAACCGGCACGCTGACGCAGTGGACGAGTCGAAGCAGTGGGCGGAATTCGGCCGGTGGCTGGTCGAGCAGCGCGAGGAGCGTGGGTTGCGCCGGCGGGAAGCGGCGAAACGGGCGAAGGTGCCCGAGACGACGTGGCGCGATCTCGAGACGGGACGTAAACAGGCCATCGGTGGCATCCGCCTGTTGCCCAACCCGAGCAAGGACGTCCTCGAACGGGTGGCCGGCGCGCTCGAGGTCCCGCTCGAGGACGTGCTGGCGCGTGTCGGGGGCAAGACGTCGGCCCGCCCGGCGCGTACGGGATCGGCCAACGGCCAGCTCGGCGAGGGCGCGATCTTCGAGACCCCCGAGGGCGCCGCTGACGGCTCGGTCATCGCCCTGAAGCTGCGCCGGTTGTGCGAGCGCGACCGGGCGCTGGTCGAGCACCTGGTCGACGCCATGCTCCAGCGGGCCGAGGGCTAGGGGCCCCGGGGGCCAATTGCGCTTCGGCATCTTCTACGAGCACCAGCTGCCGAGGCCGTGGGGGCCCGACGACGAGCACCGGCTGCTGATGGAGGCCCTGGAACAGGTCGACCTGGCCGACTCCCTGGGCTTCGACCACGTGTGGGAGGTCGAGCACCACTTCTTGGAGGAGTACTCCCACTCGTCGGCCCCCGAGATCTTCCTGGCCGCGGCCAGCCAGCGCACCCGCCGTATCCGCCTGGGCCACGGGATCGTCCAGCTGCCGGTGGGCTTCAACCACCCGGCCCGGGTGGCCGAGCGCATCGCCACCCTCGACCTGGTGTCCGATGGCCGGGTCGACTTCGGCACCGGTGAGGCGAGCTCGGAAGCCGAGCTGGGCGGATTCCACGTGGACCGGGCCACCAAGAGGGCGCAGTGGGAGGAGGCCCTCGACGTCGTGACCCGGCTCATGGTGGAAGTGCCTTTCGCCGGGCACTCGGGGAAGTTCATCGACATCCCCCCGCGCAATCTCGTCCCCAAACCGCGCCAGCGTCCCCACCCGCCGCTGTGGGTGGCGTGCTCGCGTCGCGAGACCATCCACGTGGCCGCCACCAAGGGCATTGGCGCGCTGTCGTTCTCCTTCGTCGAAGCCGACGAGGCCAAGGCCTGGGTGGAGGACTACTACTCGACCATCTGCTCGTCCGAGTGCGTGCCGGCCGGCTTCTCGGTGAACGCCAACGTCGCCTGCGTGCTCCCGCTCATGTGTCACGAGGACGAGACCCAAGCCATC
>DATGGF010000620.1:0-8256 GCA_035308625.1 Acidimicrobiales bacterium
CGGCGACGACCGGGCCACGGGCGAGCTCGTCGAGGTCGGCCCCACCGCTGAGATCTTCGGCTCGCCGCTCGACCCCCGTACTCGCGCTTACGTCTCAGGAGAAGTCGGTTGACCGTTCCACGCATCGTTACATCCCCGGAAAGGAACCCTCACGTGTCTCGCGGTCTTCGCCCTTCGACCTTGCGCCGCCTCACTGCCAGCCTGGGTGCCGCGGTGTTGACGGGCACGCTGGCCCTGGGGGCCATGTCTGCTCCCGCGTCCGCGCTGCCGGCGCCAGCGACCGCGGGATACTGGATGACAGAAGCATCCGGTGGGGTGTTCGGCATCGGCGCCGTGGTCCCGGGATCGCCGCTCTCGTCGGGCCTGACCCTCGACGCGCCGATCGTCGGCATGGCCGGCACGGCCGACGGTGGCGGCTACTGGCTGGCCGGGGCCGACGGCGGGGTCTTCGCCTACGGGGACGCCAAGTATCTCGGTTCGCTTCCCGGTCTCGGCGTCGTGCCGGCATCGCCGATCGTGGGCATCGCCGCCACTTCCGACGGCAAGGGCTACTGGCTCGTCGGCGCCGACGGCGGGGTATTCGCCTTCGGCGACGCCGGCTGGTCCGGTTCCCTCCCCGGCCTCGGAATCAACCCGGCCGCGCCGGTGGTGGGCATCACCCCGACCCCGACGGGTCACGGATACTGGTTGGTGGCCGACGACGGCGGCGTCTTCGCCTTCGGCGACGCCGGCTGGTTCGGCACGGTGGAGACCCAACGCGGCGCACCGCCGGACGCCCACGTCGTGGGCCTGGTGTCGAGCAGCGACGGGGCGGGGTACCTCATCGGCGAGGCCGACGGGTCCGTGCTGCGCTTCGGCGACGGGATCTTCAACGGGGACACCCTCACCGCCGGCATCATCCCGGCCCAGCCCATCACCGCCATCGCCGGCGCTCCCGACGGCAAGGGCTACTGGTTGGTGGGAGGAGACGGCGGAGTCTTCGCCTTCGGCTCGGCCCCGTACGAGGGCTCCATCCCCGGAGAACTGGCCAGCGGCGGCGTGACCTTCACCACGGCGCCGTCCATCCTCGCCTTCGCCGTGGCCCGCTGAGCGCGACGGGCACGAGCGGGCGGGCGGCATGGAGATCCCGGCGAAGGTCGAGTACGGCGTCAGGGCCCTGCTGACCCTGATCGAGCTCGACGCGCCGGCCAGCGCCGAGACGCTGGCGCTGTCCCAGGACCTGCCAGCGAAATTCCTGGGCTCGATCCTGAACGAGCTGCGCCGGGCGGACATCGTGACCAGCCACCGCGGCTTCGCCGGTGGCTATGGGCTGGCCCGTCCCGCCGCCGACATCACCCTGGCCGAGGTCATGCGGGTCCTCGACGGGCCGCTGGCCGCCGTGCGGGGCCGGCGCCCCGAGGACACCGCGTACACCGGGGCCGCCACCAACCTCCAGACCGTGTGGGTGGCGCTGCGGGCCAGCATCCGCGCCGTGGTCGAGCACGTCAGCCTGGAAGACGTCTACTTGGGGCGGTTCCCGCCGCTCGTCATGGACCTGAGTGCGCGGCCCGATGCATGGAAGTCCCATGCCCGGCCCGCCGTCACACCTCGACGATGACCTTGCCGATGTTCTCCCCGGTGAAGAGCACGTTCAGCGCGTCGGGAGCATGCTCGAGCCCCTGGACCACGTGCTCGCGGTGCTTGATCTTCCCTTCGGCCATCCACCCGGCCAACTCGAGCTGGGCAGTGGCGGCCCGGTCCATGTAGTCGAGCACCAGGAAACCCTCCATGCGGCCCCGCTTGATGATGAGGTTGAAGACGTTGGAGGGACCGGCCGGGCGCTCGGTGGCGTTGTAGGCCGAGATGGCGCCGCACAGCACGATGCGGCCCCGCAGGGCCAGCTGGGCCAGGCAGATGTCGAGGATCTCGCCGCCCACGTTGTCGAAGTAGAGGTCGATGCCCTGGGGGCAGTGCCGGCGCAGCGCCTTGGCCACGTCCTCGGTGCGGTAGTCGATCGCTGCGTCGAAGCCGAGCTCGTCGGTGATCCAGGCACACTTCTCCGGCGTGCCGGCCAGGCCCACGACCTTGGCCGCGCCCTTGATCTTGGCGATCTGTCCCACCAGCGATCCGGTGGCGCCGGCCGCCCCGGACACCACCACGATGTCGCCGGACTGGACCCGCCCTACATCGAGCATCCCCCAGTAGGCGGTCAGGCCGTTCACCCCGAAGACGTTCAAGACGGCTCCCGGTTCGAGGCCCGGCGGGATGACCTGCATGCCATGCGCGCCCTCCCCGGCAAGCGTCCAGTCCTGCCACCCGGCCATGCCGACGACCATGTCTCCCGGCGCGTAGGCGTCGCTATTACTGGCGGTCACCTGGCCGAGGACGGCGCCGCGCACCACCTCGCCCAGGGCGATGGGGGGGAGATAACCAGGCCGGTCGTCCATCCACGTGCGGATGGTGGGGTCGATCGACAGCCACTGCACCTTGACCAGCGCCTGACCTGGCCCGGGCTCGGGTACGGGGCCTGTCTCCAGGCGGACGGTCGAGGCGTCCACCATGCCCTGGGGGCGCGCCGCCAGGATCATGCGCCGGTTCTCGGCCTTGGTCGCGTCGGAACTCACTGGGACCACTCCTTCAGCTTCTCGATGGTGGACAGCGCGTCGGGGCCGATGGCGGTGACGTTCAGCACCGTGACCCCCGCCTCCTTGTAGGCAGCGATGCGTTCCTTCACGTACCCGGGCGGGCCGACGAGCGACGTGCGCTCGAGCAGCTCGTCGGGGACCAAGGCGGCCGCGTCTTCCTTCTTCCCGCTCAGGTACAGCTCCTGGATGTCCTCGGCTTCCTTCTCGTAGCCGTATCGGCGGGTGAGGGTGTTGTAGAAGTTCCGCCCCTTGGCGCCCATGCCCCCGATGTAGAGGGCGGCCATGGGCCGGGCCAGCTCGCGCAGATGCTCGAGCCCGTCACCGATGGCGGCCAGCCCGCCGGCCGCGATGTCCAATGGCCCGAGATCCGGGCTTCGGGTCGCTCCTCCCTCGGCCAGGGCGTCACCCCACACCTCAGCGGCCCGTTCGGGCACGTAGAGGAAGGGGAACCACCCGTCGGCCACTTCGGCCGCCATGGCCACGTTCTTCGGGCCCATGGCCGCCACCCAGATGGGGATGGCACTGCGCACCGGATGGTTGATGAGCTTGAGCGGCTTCCCCAACCCGGTGCCCTCGTCCGCGGGCAACGGGATCCGGTACAGACCGTCGTTGGTCACCACCTCCCGCCGCCACACGCGCCGGCAGATGTTGATGATCTCCCGGGTTCGCTCCAGCGGCTTGGTGTAGGGCACGCCGTGCCAACCCTCGATGACCTGGGGACCCGAGGCGCCGAGCCCGAGGATGAACCGCCCGTCGCTCAGGGCGTCGATGCCGGCCGCCGTCTGGGCCAGCAGCACCGGGGTGCGGGAGTAGATGGGCAAGATGGCCGAGCCGATCTCCAACCGCTCGGTGCGCGCCGCGATGTAGCCCATCTGGCTGGGGGCGTCGAGACCGTAGGCCTCCGCCACCCAGACGATGTCCAGGCCCGCACGTTCCAGGTCGGCCACGTGGTCGGCCGACTCCTTTATCCCCCGCGAGTAGTCGAGCATCGTGCTCACTCGCATGTCGTGGTCCTTTCCGCTCAGTCAGCCGACGGTGGCGATGCCGCCGTCGACGGGGACGATGGCGCCGGTCATGTACGAAGAGGCGCGCGACGCCAGGAAGATGGCGGCACCGGCCATGTCGTCGGGACGGCCGATGCGCTTGAGAGGCGCCGAGGCGGCGATCTGCTCACCGAAGGCATCCAGGGTGGCCGCCATCATCTTCGACTCGAACGGCCCCGGCGCGATGGCGTTGACGGTGATGGTCGGAGCCAGCTTGCGGGCCAGATGGCGCGTGAGCTGGTGCACCGCCGCCTTTGAGGCCGAGTACGAGTACGTCTCCAGCACGGGAACATGGATGCCGTCGATGGAGCCGATGTTGATGACCCGGGCCGGGTCGTCGAGAGTACCGGCGGCCTGGAGCAACGGCACCAGGAATTTGGTCGTGTGGAACACGCCTTTCACGTTCAGCGATAGCACGCGGTCCCAGGCAGCGTCGTCGAACTCGTCGAGCGGGACACCCCAGGTGTTGCCCGCGTTGTTGACCAGGATGTCGAGGCGCGGCTCCCGGCCAGCCAGCTCGTCGGCCAGGGCCCGGCAGCCCGACTCGGTCGACAGATCCGCGGGCAGGGCCCGGCACACGCCGACCTTGGAGAGCTCCGCCGCTGTCTCCTTGCACGCCTCGGCTTTGCGCGAAGAGATGTAGACCGTGGCCCCCGCTTCGACGTAGCCCGCCGCGATCATCCGCCCGATCCCGCGCGAGCCCCCGGTCACGAGCGCGGTGCGGCCGGCGATGGAGAAGAGATCCGACACGATTTCCTCCTGCTACGGCTCCTGCTTCGGGCGGCGACGCTACCGTCGGCCCTTGCCTGGCGCCACCAGGGCACCTTGGCCCACGGGTGTAGGTTCGCCACGGGAGGTGATGTGCCATGGCGCCATCACTGGCCCGGGAGGTGCGCAACCAGCCCCCTGCGCTCCAGGGCCACAACGTGTTCGGCACGGACGCCGCGCTGGTCGATGGCGTCAACCGCGAGGGCGCCGGGTGGGCGGCCGACGAGCTGCGCGAGCTCGGGCGTCTGGCTGGGAGCCCTGACTGCATCGCCTGGGGGTTCCAGGCGAACACGCACACCCCGGTGCTGCGCGCCTACGACCGCTACGGCGAGCGCATCGACGAGGTGGAGTTCCACCCGGCCTGGCACCAGCTGCTCTCGGTCGCCGTGGAATACGGCATGCACGGCGCCCCCTGGGCCGAGGCGGGGGAGGGCGCCCACGTGCGCCGGGCTGCCGCCTTCTTCCTGTGGTCGCAGGTCGAGAGCGGTGTCGGCTGCCCGGTGTCGATGACCTATGCCTCGGTCCCCACCCTCCGGCAGCAGCCTGAGGTGGCGGCCCGGTGGGAACCCCTCGTCACCTCCCGCCGCTACGACCCGGCCCTTCGTCCGGCGTCGGGGAAGGCCGGCGCCCTGATCGGCATGGCCATGACCGAGCGCCAGGGGGGCAGCGACGTCCGGGCCAACTCGACGGTCGCCATGCCGGCCGGTGCCGGCGGGCCCGGGACCGAGTACCGCCTGACCGGGCACAAGTGGTTCTGCTCGGCTCCGATGTGTGACGCCTTCTTGGTGCTGGCCCAGGCTCCCGGCGGCCTGTCGTGCTTCCTCCTGCCCCGCGTGTTGCCCGACGGAACGCGCAACGGCTTTCACATCGAGCGACTGAAGGACAAGCTCGGCAACCGCTCCAACGCCTCGAGCGAGGTCGAGTTCGACGACGCCCTGGCCGTACTGGTGGGCGACGAGGGCCGCGGTGTGCGGACCATCGTCGAGATGGTGAACTCCACCCGCCTCGACTGCATCATCGGCACCGCCGCCCTGATGCGCCAGGCCGTGGCCCAGGCCACTCATCACGCTGCCCACCGCCGTGCTTTCGGGCGCCTGCTCAGCGATCAGCCGCTCATGGCCAACGTGCTGGCCGACCTGGCACTCGAGTCCGAGGCCGCCACCACGTTGATGCTCCGTCTGGCCCGCGCCAGCGACGAGGCCTATCGCGACGAGCACGAGGCCCATCTCCGCCGCATCGGCACGGCCGTGGGCAAGTACTGGGTGTGCAAACGGGGGCCGTCGACAGTGGCCGAGGCGCTCGAGTGCTTGGGGGGCAACGGCTACGTCGAGGAGTCGATCATGCCCCGGTTACTACGGGAGGCTCCGGTCAATTCCATCTGGGAGGGCTCGGGCAACGTCAACGCGCTGGATGTGCTGCGCGCCATCGGCCGTGAGCCGGTCGTGCTCGACGCCCTCTTCGACGAAGTGGGGCTCGCCGGCGGCGCCGACCATCGGCTCGACGACCATGTGCAACGTCTGCGCAAGGAATTGGCCTCACCCGACGACCTCGAGCACCGGGCCCGGCGCGTGGTCGAGGCCATGGCCCTCGCCCTGCAGGGCTCGCTCCTGGTGCGGTTCGCACCGGCCTTCGTGGCCGATGCCTTCTGCGCGGCACGACTGTCGGGAGACGGGGGGCTGGCTTTCGGGACCCTGCCACCGAAGGTCGATACCACCGCCATGGTGGAGCGCGCCCGGCCGCAGTGGCGCTGACCCACTGGGCCGGCCACCGGTAGCATCCGCCGTCGTGCCGGAGTTGTTCGACGTGGTCCATGCCCAGCGGGCTTGTCGCGCCTTCAGCGCCGAGGCGGTACCCGACGACGTCATCGAGCGCGTGCTCGAGGCCGCCACTTTCGCCCCCAGTGCCGAGAACCGCCAGCCCTGGGCCTTCGTCGTCGTGCGCGACGGGGACCGCCGAGCCGCCATCGGCGAGATGACGCGGCGGGCCTGGGAGGGCGGGGGGCGCCGCTATGCGGAGGACCGACTCGAGCCCGGTCTCCTCGCCGCGGTGGACGACGGTGCCATGGGCGGGGTCAGCGCGGCACCGGTCTTGGTCGTGGTGTGTGGCGACGGCCGCGCCGCCAATCCCCGCGTGCTCGAGGCGTCGGTGTTCCCCGCCGTGCAGAACCTGCTGCTGGCCGCCACCGCGTTGGGACTGGGGAGCGCGCTGACCACGTTGCCGCTCGCCTTCGGCCCCGAGCTGGTCGAGTTGCTCGCCCTGCCCGAGGAGGTGCGGCCGATGGCGGTCGTGCCGCTGGGTTGGCCGGCCCGCAAGATGGGGCCGCCGCGACGCGATCCGGTGTCGTCCAAGGCCTATCGCGAGGCCTACGGGTCCGGTTGGTAACAGGGAGGAACTCGTCGTGCAGGAGCACAACTATTCGGTGGACGTCGACGGGACCCCGCAGGAGGTGTGGTCACTCTTCTGGTACCGCGGGCCGCGGCCTCCGGGCCCAGGCGGCGTGACCATCGACATCTTGCATCCCGGCGACGACACGGGGGAAGGGCTCATCCGGCACTGCACCTTCCGGGTGCCCCGGTACCTCCTCTCGGGCGGGGTCGGCCATTCGTGGGAGTGGTTGACCAAGGTCACCCCGTACGAGTCGTGGAAGTACGACGCCGTGGGCAAGCCGCTGTGGTCGGAGGCCGAGGGCTGGACGCGCCTCGAGGACCTGGGCGACGGCCGTACGCGCATCCATTTCAGTGAGCGTTATCACGCCTTCAACCCGGTGCTGCGTATGCTCCTCGAGCGTCGTGTGCACCATTTCATCTCCAAGGACAACGACACCCTCATCACCGGCGCCGTGAACAACGGCCTGCGGCGCATGCGCCAGCGCGAGCAACGAGCTGCCGACTGAGCACCGGCCGTCAGGGTTCGGCCACGGTGGCGATCTCGGAGGACCGGTTGCGAAGGGGCCGGGTGGCCAGGAACGACCCGGCCAGGACGAGGGCGAAGCCGACCGCAGTGGTGAACCCGAAGGGCTCGCCTAGGACACCCACTCCGAGGACGACGGCCACCGCCGGGTTGAGGTAGGTGACGACCGTCGTGCGCATGGGGCCCACCTCGGCGATCAGCGCGAAGAACGCCACGAAGGCGACCACCGTGCACACCACGGTCAACGTCACCATGGAGACCACCACCGACGCCGACAGCGACCGCGTGGGGAGCGACACGGCGGCAGCGGGGGCGTAGAGCACGGCGCCCATGGCGAGTGACACGGCCACCACGCCCATGCCGGGCAGGTCCGACAGCCGGTGGGCGAGCAGCCACGGCCCGACGGCGTAGCCCACGGCCACCACGGCCAGCGATGCCGCGGCCCACAGGCTCGACCCGCGGACATCGAAGCCGACCAAGGCGGCCACGCCGGTCATGCCGAGCAGCAGGCCGGCCGTCCGGGTGACGTCGAGGCGATCGGTGCCGGTGGCCAGCGCCAGTACTGCGCCGGCGATGGGCACGGTGGCGATCAACAGCCCGGTGAGCGAGCTGGTGAGGTGGCGCTCGGCCTGGAACAGCAGCACCCACGGGATGGCGATCTCGACAACCGTGTAGACGAGCATCGTCCTCCATCGCCGCAGGACGGGCAGGAGCTCACGCCGGGCCGCCACCACCGGGAGGAGCAAGAGCGCCCCGCCGGCGGTGCGCACGAAGACGAGCAGCGGCGGGGACACCTCGCGCACGGCGATCCTGATCAATAGGTACGGCAGCCCCCAGACGCCGCCGAGCAGGAGGAACAAGGCCCAGCCTCGACGCGACACCCGGCCATTGTCGCTCGCCGGCACTCAGGC
>DATGGF010000621.1:0-2141 GCA_035308625.1 Acidimicrobiales bacterium
GTAGACGGACCCGACCTCCTCCCCTAGGACCCGCAGCAGCGGGACGGCGGCCGGCTCCACCACCGCCACCGGCGCGCCGAGCTGTCGGGCCGAGGCGGCCACCTCCGAGCCGATCCATCCGGCTCCGATCACCACCACCGGCGGCGACGCCTTGATGCTCGTCCGTAGAGCGTCAGCATCAGCCACCGTCCGCAGGTAGTGGACCCCGGTCAGATCGGCGCCGGGAACCGTCAGGCGCCGAGGTTCAGCCCCGGTGGCCAGCAACAGCGCGTCGTATCGGAGCCGCTCACCGCCGGCCAAAGTGACCTCGGTCGCCTTCAGGTCGATGGCGGTGACCGTGCACGAGGTCCGCAGGTCAATGTCGTTCGCCACGTAGAAGCCGGCTTCGTGGACGGCCGGGCCATCGAAATCGACTTCGCCCCGGAGGTAGTCCTTGGACATCGGGGGCCGCTCGTAGGGGCGGACCGGCTCCTCGCCCAGCAGCGCGATCCTGCCGTCGAACCCCTCAGCGCGAAGGGTCTCGGCCGCCTTCGCCCCGGCGAGGCTGGCTCCTACGATGACGAACGTCGGTGTCGCCGTCATGCGCATCCTCCAGGAATGAGAGACGTCATCATGAGAACAGGCAGTAGGTCGGGCGCCTCCACCCTAGGCACATACCCCCTTGGGGGCGCCTGTGCTCAAAGCCTCGACTGTGACCAGGGGTGCTCTCGGAGGCTGGCCTCCCGAGTGTCGTGAGCGCGCACAGCGCCACCGCGTTCACCGCGTTGGTGGGGTGCGACCTCCCCATCCAGCAGGCGGGCATGGGCGGTGCCGCCACCGCTGATCTCGTCGTGGCGGTGGCCGAGGCCGGGGCCCTCGGGATGTTGGGCATGCCCATGGTCCCGCTGGACGCATTCTCCAGGACGCTCGATGACATCGGTGCGCGCACCAGGGCGCCCTTTGGCGTCAACTTCCTGGTCCCGTTCCTCGACCGGGACGCGGTGGCCCTGGCTGCACGACGAGCACGCGTGGTGGAGTTCTTCTACGGCGACCCCGATCCCGGTCTCGTCCAGCTCGTCCACCACGGAGGGGCTTTGGCGTGCTGGCAGGTGGGCTCGCCCGACGAAGCGTCGGCTGCCGCGGAAGCCGGGTGCGATCTGGTGGTGGCCCAGGGAGTCGAGGCCGGTGGCCATGTCCGGGGCGAGACGGGCCTTGCCTCCCTGCTCGAGGAGGTTCTCGACCGCGTGGAAGTCCCCGTGGTGGCCGCCGGAGGAATCGGCACCGCCGAGGCGGTCGGATCGGTCATCGAGGCCGGCGCCTCGGCCGCACGGGTGGGGACCCGCTTCTTGGCGGCAGACGAAGCCGACGTGCACGCCGAGTACGTCGACGCGCTGCTTCGAGCCGAGGCGGACGACACCATCCTTACGACGGCTTTCTCGCTCGGCTGGCCCGACGCCCCTCATCGGGTGCTGCGCAGCTGCGTGGAGGACGCCGAACAACTCGGCGTCGGCATCGTCGGCGAGACAGACCTCGGAGCTGGCGTGACGGTTCCGGTCCCCAGGTTCGCGACCATGCCCCCCACCCGGTCGACCACCGGTCGCATCAGCGCCATGGCTCTGTATGCGGGCCGTTCCGTCGCCGACGTACGGACGCGAGAGCCGGCGGCGGCCATCGTCGACGAGCTGGCCGGCGAGCTCACGTCGCCCTGAACGGCGACGCTGTAGCGTGTCCCTGCTCCACCGCCGAGGTGGGCGCCGATGCGCAACGGGGTGATCGATGACCATTGCCAACCAGGAACAGGCCGAGCACTGGAACAGCACGGACGAGGCGGACCACTGGGTCAACCACCAGAACCGCTATGACACTCAGCTCGAGCCGTTCGCCCGCATGATCCTCGACGCCGCCAGGTTCCAGCCGGGAGAGAGCGTGCTGGATGTCGGTTGCGGATGCGGGGCGACGACGTTGGCCGCCGCCGAGGCAGTGGCGCCGGGTCGGGTCGTCGGCCTGGACCTGTCGGTCCCCATGCTCGCCCGGGCTCGGGAGCGGGCGCGCGATCGCGCCCTCGACAACGTGACGTTCGTCGAGGGCGACGCCCAGGTCCACCCGCTCGACCCGCACGGCTTCGACGTGGTCATCTCCCGCTTCGGGGTCATGTTCTTCTC
>DATGGF010000622.1:0-4644 GCA_035308625.1 Acidimicrobiales bacterium
CCAGTTGCACGGTGGCGGCGAAGTCGGAGGTATTCAGTGCCACCACTTCGGCCGCGACATCGGGGATGGAGCCGATCTGAGGCAGGGCCGCCGCCCAGGGCAGGTGCTCGAGCGTCTCCAGGTCCCGCAACGTGTTCGACGCGTCGCCGCGGGACAAGGCCTGGCGTTGCAGCCGCCCGATCTCGGCCCGCAGGCGCGCGTTCTGCTGCTCGATGGCGCCGGCGTGGGTGGCGCCGGCCAGGAAGCTGCCGATGGGCCGGACCACGGCGTCGACGGCCGACTGCACCGGCGAGAAGGCGTCATGGGCGGCGCGTTTGAGGCCAGAGATGGTGCCCTTGGCCTCGCCGCGGTAGTCGAGGGTGATGATGGTGATCGACAGCAGGACGAGCAGTCCGATCGTCAGTCGCGGGCGCCGAGTGCGGCGCGGGCGCCGGCTCCTGGCCACGACCGTCCTCAGGGGCGCCCGAGACGGGCGTCCATCACCCGGCGGACGAGGTGATCAGGACCTGCTTCAGCGCCTCGAACTCCTCGAGGCACTGTCCACTGCCGATGGCCACGCAGTTGAGGGGGTCCCGGGCCACCACGATGGGCATGCCCGTCTCGTCCTGGAGCCGGGAGTCGAGGCCGTGCAGCAGGGCGCCGCCGCCGGTGAGCACGATGCCCTGCTCCATGATGTCGGCGGCCAGCTCCGGGGGCGTCTTGTCGAGGGTCACCTTCACCGCGTCGATGATGGCGGACACTGGCTCGTCGATGGCCTTGCGGATCTCCTGGGTCGACACCACCACCGTCTTGGGCAGGCCCGTCACCAGGTCGCGCCCGCGGATCTCGGCATGGAGCTCCTCTTCCAGCGCGAAGGCCGATCCGAGCGCGATCTTGATCTCCTCGGCCGTGCGCTCTCCGAGCGCCAGGCTGTACTCCTTCTTGATGTAGGAGATGATCGCCTCGTCGAGCTCGTCACCGCCGATGCGCACCGACTCGCTGGTCACGATGCCACCCAGCGAGATGACGGCCACCTCGGTGGTGCCACCGCCGATGTCGACCACCATGTTCCCGGTCGGCTCGTGCACCGGCAGCCCGGCGCCGATGGCCGCGGCCATGGGCTCCTCGATGATGTAGGCCTTGCGGGCGCCCGCGTACTCGGCCGCCTCCATGACGGCTCGTTGCTCCACCCCGGTGATCCCCGAGGGGACGCAGATGACCATGCGGGGCTTGGCGAAGCGGCGCTGGTGGACCCGCTGGATGAAGTAGCGGAGCATCTTCTCGCAGATCTCGAAGTCGGCGATGACCCCGTCCTTGAGCGGCCGGATGGCCTGGATGTGGCTGGGCGTCCGGCCGATCATCCGCTTGGCTTCGGCCCCCACGGCCAGCGGCCGGCCGTCCTTGACGTTCACCGCCACCACCGAGGGCTCGTTCAGGATGATGCCCCGGCCGCGCACGTACACCAGGGTGTTGGCCGTGCCGAGGTCGACGGCCATGTCGCGGCCCAAGAGGAAGAAGCGGTTGTCGGCCATGCAGGTGGATCCGCCTTGGCTCGCGCGGGCCGTGACTAGGCGGCACCGTCGGGGATCAGGGGTCGGGTCAAAGGCTACGGGACCCTTGCAAAGGGCACAAGGCGGCCGCGGCGCCGTCGCGGCCTGTGGCTCAGGCCAGGGCGGGGAAGAAGATGGCGATCTCGCGGGCGGCGGCCGGCGCCGAGTCCGAGCCGTGCACCAGGTTCTCGGCCACCAACGTGCCCAGGTCCCCACGGATCGTGCCCGGTGGGGCGCCGGCCGGGTCGGTCGGTCCCATGAGCGTGCGCACGATCTGCCAGGTGTCGGGTGGGCCCTCCACCACCATCACCAGCGAGGGTGACCGGCAGATGAAGGCCACCAGGTCGTCGTAGAACACCTTGCCGTGGTGCTCCTCGTAGTGGCGCGCCGCGGTGGCTTGGTCGACCTGGCGGAGCTCGGCGGCCACCACGCGCAATCCCTTGCGCTCGAGGCGGCCCACGATCTCCCCCACCAGGCCCCGCTCCACCGCGTCGGGCTTGCAGATGAACAGCGTCCGGTTCATGGGCCGACGAGGCTATCGGGTGCGGCGGGGGGTGACGCCCCGGTGAACCGGGGCCGGGCTTCGGCCACCACGTAGAGCGAGCCGGTCACGAGCAGCATCCCGTGCTCGGGCACCCGCGCCCGGGCCAGTGACACGGCCCCGTCGACGGTGTCGGTGGACAGCGCGGTGAGGCCGGCGGCGCGCGCCGCTTCGGCGATCGTCTCGGCGGGAAAGGCGCGCGGGCTGGGCGCAGTGCAGGCGACCACGGTGGTGACACCGCCGGCCGCGAGTGCTTCGAGCATGGCGCTCGGGTCGCGCCCTTGCAGCATCCCCACCACGGCCACGATGCCCCCGGCCGGGTGCATGTCGCGCGCGGCGTCGGCCAGGGCGCGGGCGCCGGCGACATTGTGGGCGCCGTCGAGGACGACGAGCGGGACGCGGCCGAGGACCTCGAGGCGACCGGGCACGGTGACCGAGCCGAGCGCGGCGACGACCGCCGCTTCGGGGAGTGCCGCGCCGAAGAAGGCTTCGGTGGCGGCCAGCGCCACCGCGGCGTTGTCACCCTGGTGCGCGCCGTGCAGCGACAGGTACACGTCCTCGTAGGTCGCACCGGGAGTGCGGAGGTCGAGGAGGCGGCCGCCCACGGCCAATCGGTTCCCGTCACAGCCGAAGTCGGAACCCCGCACCCACACCTGACGGGCGCCCGCCGTCCGGGCCGCCTCCAGGAACACCGCCTGGAGGTCGGGGGCGGTCTCGCCCAGGACCAGGTGGCACCCGGGCTTCACGATGCCCGACTTCTCCCGGGCGATGTCCGCCAGGGTGGGCCCGAGCACCTCGACGTGGTCGTAGCTCACGTTTGTCACCACGACCACTTCGGGCTGGACCACGTTGGTGGCGTCCCACCGGCCGCCCAAGCCCACCTCGACCACGGCCACGTCCACCGGGCTGTCGGCGAACCAGCGAAAGGCGGCTGCCGTGAGCAGCTCGAAGCGGCTGGGCCGGGCCGAGATGATCGGTTCCAGCAGGGCCAGTGCCCCGAGGACCTCGGCCAGCTCGTCGTCGCTGATGGGGTCGCCGTTGCGGGCCAGGCGCTCGTTCACCCGGGCCAGGTTGGGGCTGGTGTAGGTCCCCACGGTGAGCCCCTGGGCGAGCAGGAGCTCCGTGACCATGCGGGCGGTCGACCCCTTGCCGTTGGTGCCGGTCAGGTGGATGACGGGGACGGCCAGTTGCGGGTCGTCGAGCACCCGGCACAGCTCGGTGATCCGGTCGAGAGTGGGGGCGGCTAGCCGGGTGGGCATGGCCAGCTCGTAGTCGGTGTGGGCGTCGAGCCAGCCGACCAGCTCGTCGCGCGACGAGCCCGGCCCGGCCCCGCTGGTCACCGCCGAAGCGGGATCAGGAAGCGGCGCGGCGCGGGCGCGTCGACTTCTGGGGCTCGCCCTGGGGCACCAGGGTCGGGTGCACCCGGTCGAGGACGACGGCGCGGTCGATGACGCAACGCCCGACATCGGTCCGGCTGGGGATGTCGTACATGACGTCGAGGAGAACCTCTTCGAGGATGGCGCGCAACCCCCGGGCGCCAGTCCCCCGCAGCAGCGCCTGTTCGGCCACCGCCTCCAAGGCGTCGTCGCCCAGCTCGAGCTCCACGCCGTCGAGCTCGAATACCCGGTGGTACTGCTTGACCAGCGCGTTCTTCGGCTCGACCAGGATGCGGATGAGGGCTTCCTTGTCGAGGCTGGAGACGGTGCCCACCACAGGCAGCCGGCCGATGAACTCGGGGATGAGGCCGAACTTCATCAGGTCCTCGGGGAGCACGTGGCGCAGGACCTCGTCGTTCATGGCGTCGGAGTTGCGCCGCACCTCGGCCCGGAAGCCGATGCCCTTGCGGCCGATGCGGCTCTCGATGATCTTGTCCAGCCCGGCAAAGGCACCACCGCAGATGAAGAGGATGTTGGTGGTGTCGATCTGGATGAATTCCTGGTGCGGGTGCTTGCGGCCGCCTTGGGGCGGCACCGAGGCGGTGGTCCCCTCGAGGATCTTGAGCAGCGCCTGCTGCACGCCCTCGCCCGACACGTCACGGGTGATGGAGGGGTTCTCGCTCTTGCGGGCGATCTTGTCGATCTCGTCGATGTAGATGATCCCGGTCTCGGCCCGCTTCACGTCGTAGTCGGCGGCCTGGATCAGTTTGAGGAGGATGTTCTCGACGTCCTCTCCGACGTAGCCGGCTTCGGTGAGCGCGGTCGCATCGGCGATGGCGAAAGGCACGTTGAGCATGCGGGCCAGGGTCTGGGCCAACAACGTCTTGCCGCACCCGGTGGGACCGAGCAGCAGGATGTTGGACTTGGCCAGTTCCACATCGGTCGACTGGGCCGGTCCCGCCTGCACGCGCTTGTAGTGGTTGTAGACGGCGACCGACAGGATCTTCTTGGCGTACTCCTGGCCGATGACGTAGTCGTTCAGGAATTCGAAGATCTCACGAGGCTTGGGCAGATCCTCGAAGGACAGCTCGGTGGTCTCGGCCAGCTCTTCGGCGATGATGTCGTTGCAGAGGTCGATGCACTCGTCGCAGATGTAGACGCCGGGGCCGGCGATCAACTTCTTGACCTGCTTCTGGCT
>DATGGF010000623.1:0-3996 GCA_035308625.1 Acidimicrobiales bacterium
GAGCCTGCGGCACTTCGAAGACGTCTATACGAAGCTCGGGGTCCTGCTCACTCAAGACGACGTGGTGGGGGAGAGCTTCTACAACCCCATGTTGCCGGCCGTGGTGCGCGACCTCGACGCGGCCGGACTGCTGGTCGAGAGCGACGGCGCGCTATGCGTGTTCCCCGAAGGGTTCACCAACCGCAACGGGGAGCCGTTGCCTCTCATCGTCCAGAAGTCGGACGAGGGATTCGGCTACGCCGCCACCGACCTGGCCGCCATCCGCGACCGGGTGGAGCGGATCGGGGCCAGCTGTCTGCTGTACGTGGTGGGGGCGCCCCAGGCCCAGCACCTGGAGATGTGCTTCGCCGTGGCTCGCATGGCCGGGTGGCTCCCTGCCGGGACCGACGCCGTCCACGTGTCGTTCGGCAACGTGCTCGGCAGCGACCGCAAGATGTTCAGGACCCGGTCGGGGGAAACGGTGAAGCTGGTCGATGTCCTCGACGAATCGGTCGATCGGGCCGCCGCCGCCGTGGCCGAGCGCGACCTCGGTCTCAGCCAGACGGAACAGGCGGAGGTGGCCCGGGCGCTGGGGATCGGGGCGATCAAGTACGCCGATCTGTCCACCGACCGCGCCCGCGACTACGTCTTCGACTGGGACCGCATGCTGGCCTTCGAAGGCGACACGGCGCCCTATCTCCAGTACGCCCACGCCCGCATCCGCTCGATCTTCCGACGCGCCGGCGAGGACCCACCCCACGAGCTCGGAGCCGTCCTCTCGCATCCGGCCGAACGGGCGCTCGGGCTCTGTCTTCTCGGCTTCGGCGACGCCGTGGAGCAGGCGCTCGACACGTGGAGCCCCAGTCGGCTCTGCACCTATCTCTTCGGGCTCGCCACGGCGTTCACCACCTTCTACGAGCAGTGCCCCGTCCTTGCCGCTCCCGATCCGGCGCGGCGCGCCAGCCGGCTGGGCATGTCCGACCTCACCGCCCGGGTTCTCGAGCGTGGGCTCGGCCTGCTCGGGATCAAGGCTCCCGACCGGATGTGACGTCCGGCTTCGCCGAGGTGCGGGTGGGCGCGGCTCGCGCCCTGGCCGTAGCATGCGCTTCGCCGTCAGCGGCATAGAGGAGGGGCGATGGGGGAGCCAGCACTGCCACAGACCATGCCGGCCGCCGTGTACCAGGGCAAAGGCCGGCTCACCGTGGAGGATCGCCCCGTGCCCGAGCCGGGGCCTGACCAGGTCCTCGTCGAAGTCGGCCACTGCGGGGTGTGCGGATCCGACCTCCACATGATCGTGGAGGGATGGGGCGCGCCCGGCAGCATCGCCGGCCACGAATGGAGCGGGACCATCCGGGCGGTCGGTGCGGGAGTGTCGCAGTGGGCGGCCGGCGACGTCGTCGTCGGCGGTCCCTCGCCGCGCTGCGGCCATTGCCGGCGCTGCTTGCAGGGAAAGCCCTCGCAGTGCGAGAACCGCAGCTCCATGATCACCGAGCACTCCGACGGCGCCTTCGCCGGCTACATCCTGGTCGATGCCCGGGCCTTGCTCCGGGTCCCTCCCGGGTTGGCGCCGCGTAGCGCGGCCCTGGCCGAACCGTTGGCCGTGGCCTTGCACGGGATCACCCGCGGGAAGCTTGAGCCGGGGGAGACGGTGATGGTCTTCGGGGCCGGCCCCATCGGCGCTCTGAGCATCGCCGCTCTGGTGGCCCAGGGAGGGCATCGGGTCACCGTGGTGGAGCCCAATCCCGGACGCCAGGCCCTGGCCCAGAAGCTCGGGGCCGACGAGGTGTTGCATCCCGAGGTCCTCGAGTGCTTTCCGCGCTGGGAGCCCGAGAAGCTGTCGGCCCACGCGGTGGACGTGGTGCTCGAGTGCTCGGGCAAGGGCGTCGCCGTCGAGACGGGGCTCCACCAGCTCCTGCGGGGTGGCCGCCTGGTGCTCGTCGGAGCGGGCATGGACCAGCCCGCGCTGGATCCCAATCGGGTGATCCTCAACGAGCTCGAGATCAGCGGCTCGTTCATCTACGACGCCGACGGCTTCGACCGGGCCCTGGCCCTGCTGGCCTCGGGCGCGCTCCCCACCGACGTGCTCATCGAAGCGCAGGACGTCGGCCTCGACGAATTGCCGCAGGCCATGGCTGGGCTCGCCGGCGGCAGCATCGCCGGCAAGGTCATGGTCGTGCCCCGGCGCGCCGGCGACGTGGTGGTGGCGTGATGGCGCACCCCTTCTATCCGTCGGGTAACCCTCGGTTCAACCATGTCGCCTTGAGCGTGCCGGCCGACGTGTTGGGCGAGGAGTCACGCAAGGACCTGTGCCGTTTCTGGGGCGACGTCCTCGGCTTCGAGGAGATGCCGACCACGACGATCGACGGCAAGCGCATGGTGCTGAGTTGTGTGCACTGGGATCAGTTCATCTTCCTGATCGCTGAGGACGAGCCGCTCAAGTGCCCGCCCATGGACCACTTCGGATTCTCCGTGGGCACGCTCGACGAGCTGGTCGCGGCGCGCGACCGGGCGGCGGCGTTCGCGGCGGAGGACCCCCGGGCCCGGCTCATCGACCTCAACATGGACGACCAGGGCACGATCAAGATCCACTCGATCTACGTCGGCTTCGTCCTGCCCATGCTCTGCGAACTGCAGTACTGGGAATTCGTCAAGTGAGGTCGACGCCGCAATAGGCATTGCGGTTTACGCCGAGGTGCGCACGCGCCGGAGTTCGGGCAGGATCGGACTCTGGCGGCGGAGTCGCTCGGCTCCTACCGCCCGACGACGGACGGGCGCGGACAGGGGGGCCTGGTGGCAGACGTCCTCGGCGATGGCCGGCACGAATCGTCGCCGGCCTGCACGAGGCACCCGGAGCGGGTCGCGGTGGTGGCGCTGGTGCTCGACCACCTCGACCGGCGTGGTCCGGTGACGACGCGCTTTCTCTGCCGGGAGTGCCACCTCGCGCTGCTGGGGTGGTGGTACGAGTCGGATCTCGGCACGCTCTGACGGGTGGCTCCCGTCAGTCGCCGGCGGGACGCAGCAGCACCACGGGGATCTCCCGCGCCGACCGGCGCTGATAGCCCGCATAGTTCGGGTGGTCGCGGGCGATGATCGGCCACAGCCGGGCCCGCTCTTCGGGCCCCACGGTTTCGGCTCGCATCCGCTTCGGCGGCTCGCCCCCGAGGCGGACAGTGACCTCGGCGTCGGCCAGGATGTTCAGGTACCAAGCCGGGTGGTGGTCGTTGCCCCCGGCCGACGGGACGATGGCCATGGCCGAACCCTCCTGGTACGGAGTGGTGAGCATGGTGGTCCGGGGCTGGCCGCTCTTGCGCCCCGTGGTGGTCAGCTCCAGCACGGGCATCTTGTAGCCGGGCATGAACCACCCCAGCCGTCCGCCGGTCGCCCGAAGAACGATCCGGTGCGTGGCGTTCATGGTCTTGAAGATCAGGTCAGAAGGCACCCAGGCGATGGTACCGGCGCAGCTCTTACACTGAACCGCGTGGCTCGCATCGACGTGCCCAACGGTCCCGGTGGGGATGCGGCGCAGGTCTGGCAGCTGCGGCCGCCCATGGGCGCCATGGTCGACACCATGGTGCGCACCGTGTACGGGTCGAGCATCCTCCCCGCTGCCGAGCGCGAAGTGGCCCGCATGAAGATCGCCCAGCTCAACGCCTGTACCGCCTGCTCCACCTTCCGGGCGCCGTCGGTCCGGGCCGACGGTGTCGGGGAGGACGTCTATCTCCATGTCGACGACTTCCGGACCTACCAGGGCTACACGGAGCGGCAACGCCTGGCCATCGAGTACGCAGCACGATTCGCCACCGACCACGACGCCATCGACGACGAGTTCTTCGGGCACCTGCGGAGCCATTTCTCCGACGCCGAGATCCTCGACCTCACCATGTGCGTGGCCGCCTATCTCGGGTTGGGGCGGGCATTGGCGGTGCTCGGTATCGAGGACCACACCGAGCTCGACCTCTGAGGACCTTGCCCACCCTCTACGAGTTCGCCGGGGGCGACGAGGCCTTCCTCCGTGTC
>DATGGF010000624.1:0-2154 GCA_035308625.1 Acidimicrobiales bacterium
TCGAACGGCCCCTTGCAGGCGTCGGTCAGATCAGCGGTGAGCTCGTTGAACTTGGAGCGGGTCAACTTCTCGTCGAGGTGCTTCGGACCGTCTGAGGTCGCGGTGATGAACGGCAGGTTTATCTGCGTCTCCTGCACCGAGGACAGCTCGATCTTCGCCTTCTCCGACGCTTCCTTCAGACGCTGGAGCGCCATCTTGTCGTTGGAGAGGTCCACACCCTCTTTGTCCTTGAAGGTCTTGACTAGCCAGTCCATGACGCGCTGGTCCCAGTCGTCACCACCGAGGTGCGTGTTACCAGAGGTCGACTTCACCTCGAACACGCCGTCTCCGATCTCGAGGACCGACACGTCGAAGGTGCCGCCCCCCAGGTCGAACACGAGCACGGTGTGCTCCTTGTCCTCCTTGTCGAGTCCGTAGGCTAGGGCGGCAGCCGTGGGCTCGTTGATGATGCGCAGCACCTCGAGCCCGGCGATCTGACCGGCCTCCTTGGTGGCGGTGCGCTGGGCGTCGTCGAAGTAGGCCGGCACCGTGATCACGGCCTGGTTGACGGCGTCGCCCAGATAGGCCTCGGCGTCGCGCTTCAGCTTCTGCAGGATCCGGGCCGAGATCTCCTGCGCGTTGTACTTCTTCCCGTCGATGTCGATGGACCACGAGGTGCCCATCTCGCGCTTGACCGAGCGGATGGTCCGCTCCGGGTTGGTGATGGCCTGGCGCTTGGCCACTTCGCCGACGAGGACCTCTCCCGACTTGGAGAAGCCCACCACCGACGGCGTGGTCCGAGACCCCTCGGCGTTGGGGATGACGACGGGATCGCCGGCCTCGAGCACGCTCACGACGGAGTTGGTGGTGCCGAGGTCGATTCCGACGGCCTTGGGCATGAAATTCGCCTCCGAGACTTCCTATCGATGCCGACGGCGAGGTGCCCCGGCACTGTCCGCTTTCTTGACGTGAGTCAGTATAGCAATCTTGAGTCGATTACTGTCAAGTCCGTGGGGGAGCCCGGAGCAGAGCTACGATAGGGCGCTGACCAGGAGGTTCTTGGCGGTCCCGGGCCGGCGTGGCCCCGATCGAACTCAGGCGAGCGTGCGACCGCCGTGCTCAGTCCAGGCCAGGTCCCAGATAGTTGGCTAGACGAAAGAACCTGGTTGGCCCCTGGGCGCCGACCCCGGGCCGCCACCTGGACAGGCCCGGCGACAGCCGGGTTCACTGGGAGCGTGCCTGACCTGGTCTTCCTCCGCCACGGCCAATCGACGTGGAACGCCGAGAATCGCTTCACCGGCTGGACGGACGTTGACCTGACCCCCCAGGGCGAGGTCGAGGCCCGCAACGCCGGACAGCTCCTGGCCGAGGAGCAGGCCAGAGGTCTCGACCTCCGGGTGGTCCACACCTCGGTCCTCACCCGGGCCGTGCGCACGGCCAACCTGACCCTCGACGTCATGGGCCGCAGCTGGCTCCCGGTCCGGCGGCACTGGCGGCTCAACGAGCGCCACTACGGGGATCTCCAGGGCAAGAACAAGAAGGAGACGACCGCCGCCTTCGGGGAGGAGCAGGTGCTGCGCTGGCGCCGAAGCTACGACATCCCGCCCCCGGCGCTCGAACCGTCGGACCCGCGCCATCCCGCCTTCGACGACCGGTACCGGGACCTGCCCCGATCAGTGCTCCCGGCCACCGAATGCCTGGCCGACGTGGTGCAACGAATGGTCCCGTACTGGGAGGACGACATCGTCCCCGACCTGGAGGCGTACGGCGGCGTGCTCGTCGTGGCCCACGGCAACTCCATCCGCGCCGCGGTCAAGTTCCTCCAGGGGATCCCCGACGAGGAGATCGTGCAGCTCGAGATCCCCACCGGTGTCCCGTGGGTGTTCCATTTCGATGCGGCGATGAACCTGACCGGGGACCGGCAGCTGGGGGATCCCGAGGCCATCCGGGCGGCCCAGGAGGCCGTCCGCCGCCAAGCCGGCTGAGGCCCCTCTACAAGGCGTCGCGGCCCCGCTCGCCGGTGCGCACGCGCACCACCGAATCGACGGGCACCACCCAGACCTTGCCGTCACCGATCTTGCCGGTGGCGGCCGTACGCACGATGGTGTCGACGACCTCGTCGGCCTCGGCGTCGTCCACCAACACCTCGACCCGGAGCTTGGGGACGAAGTCGAC
>DATGGF010000625.1:0-3105 GCA_035308625.1 Acidimicrobiales bacterium
GGGCCCGATGCACCGCATCCGGGGCCCCGAGGGGACCCGACCGAAGGCGAGTGGGTGGTCATGCCCGAGAGCAACCGCGTGGGTGTGCGCCTCCGCCGGCCCGAGGGCCTGCGCCGGCCCGAGGGCCTGCGCCGGCCTGAGGGAGGGAAGCCGGTCACACCGTCGGTCCCGGAGTGGCCGGCGCGCCCGGGCCCGGGATCGCGCGGCATGGTCATCGGGGCGGTGCAGCTCCCGCCAGGTGGGGAGGCCATCGTGCTGGGCCCGGACCACGCCACCGTGGGGGGCTACCCCGTGCCCGCGGTGGTGATCTCCGCCGACCTGTACCGGTTGGCCCATCTCGCCCCCGGCGCCACGGTCAGATTCGATGCCGTCGACTCGTCCGACGCGCGTACGGCCCGGCACGCGCTGGGCCGAGTCGTCGACCGCGCCGTGTCCGGCTGGTTCCCGACCCGTGCCGGCTGACGCACCGGGGGAGTCCTGCTGCCCTTCGGCGGGTAGAGCGGGGGCGGCGATAGCGTCGCCACTGGCACCAGGGCGCCCGACCCGGGTCTCCCCGGGCGGAACAGGGAGGGGTGACGGACCATGATCCGTGGCGAGGGAACGGTGGTCGTGCACGGGGTGACGCCCGACGAAGTCTTCGACTTCGTCCTCGACCCGGCGCAGTACACCAAGGCCGACACCAAGATCGTCTGGGTCACCAAGCTGGCCGACCTGCCCGACGGCATGCTCGCCCGCGAGGACGGCAAGTTCATGGGCCTCTTTCCCGGGTCGGTCGTCACCCGTTACCGGTGGACCCGGCCCACCAGCATCGACGTCACGCTGGAGCACGGCGTGCCCCGGGGCCTGCATGCCTGGTTCGAGATCGAGGAGGTGCCGGGCGGGACGCGCGTGCGCCACGTCGAGGAGATGGACTTCGGCCACGGGCCGCTCGGGTTGCTGTACGACGCGCTGTCGCGGTCCTGGTTCGAGCGCTCGGTGGCGCGCGAGGTGAGCGAGATCGCCCGTCTGCTCGAGTCGGGTGAGCGCGGCGCTGGCCCCGTGCACCGCGAGCGGGAACAACCCGTGTGAGCTCCTGCCACCTCTGGGGATGACCTGGGGACTTCGATGACCCCGGTTGGGGACATCGAGACCGGCACTGGGGACAGCGGGCGAAATTCTCTGGAGAACATCGGGATTTCGCGTCGCGCTATTGACTGCTTCAGAGCACAGGCGCAGAGTGTCCTCAGCCGGAACGACGACCTCGCAGAAACCCGGAGAGAACGCCGCAAGGTGGACCTCCGGAAGAACGAGGAGACGAGTCCCGGTCAGGGTGACGGAGTGGCACCGGAGGTTCCCTGGGACCAGCCGGAGCCACACCCGAGCCGGGGGTCGTCCGACCCCGGGTCACGGAATCCGTCCGCCCGTAGGCGACGGCCCCGAGAAGTACGGACGGCTTCGGCCGAACCGGCTACTCGGGGCTTCGCCGCGTCCGGGCCGGGTTCAGCTGATCAACGGGCGGAAAAGCCGCGCTCGCCCACGGCGTCCTCATCGACCACCTCGACGTGTTCGACCCGGGCCAGCGGTGGCCCTCCGGAGCACCAGGCCACCATGCCCGCCACCGCGGGCTCGTCTCCCTCGAACACGGCCTCGACCGTGCCGTCGGCCCGGTTGCGCACCCACCCGCCCAATCCGAGGGTGACGGCCCGGCGGGTGCACGACGCCCGGAACCCGACACCCTGGACGCGGCCATGGACGACGACGCGCCGGCGCACGGGCGGGCGCGTCGGCTCGCCGGGGCTCGTCTCGTCGGGCGGGCTCAGCCGGCCCGCCTCCACGGGCCGGCGGCACGCAGGCCCTCGCCCACCATCACGGCCAGCTCTCCGCGGACGACGGGCAGGTCGTCCGCGTGCGTGACCCCGATACAGCGTCCCTCGCCGGCCACTACGCGCACGCGCAGCCCTTGCTCGGCCACTGCGTCGCTCACCACTTCCGGGAGCAGCACCTCGGCTTCTGAGTTGCGCCCGTCCTCGGCGACCGCGCCGTGGCGTCCGACGGTGGGGTGAACGGCCAGTACCGCCTCCTCGAGCACCGCCCACATGGTGGGCTGGAATCCCCAGAGGTTCATCGACACCGGAGTGCCGGCATCGAGCTCCTCGGGCAGCCGTCCGTCGCCCGAGCGGTAGTGGCCGTCGCCGTGCCGGGTGACGAGCCGCCGCTCGTCGATGCCGGTCAGCCAGCCGTCTTCGCTTGCCCGCAGTGTGCCCCGGGTCACGGGGTCGTCGGTCACGATCGTGTCGGCCAGCTGGTACGACACGAGCGCATGGTCGCCGGCGCGCAACCCGGCCACCAGCTCCCCGAGCGCCGGCACGCCGTAGACGTCGTCGGCGTTGACCACGGCGAAGGGCCGGTCGCCCACGTGTCGGTGGGCGCACAGCGCGGCATGGGCGGTGCCGAGCGGCACCGGTTGCTCGGCCAGATGGACGGTGGCCCAGCCCGGCCACACCTGCTCGACGTGGTATCGGATCGCCGGTCCCGTCTGGGGCCCGACCACCACCACCACCTCAGCGAACCCGGCGGCCAAGGCGTCGCTCGCGTTGAGGTCGATCACCGCTTCGCCGTGCAACCCCACCGGGGCCAGCGGCTTGCACCCGCCGTATCGCTTGGCCATGCCCCCCGCCAGCATCACGAGGACGGGCGATGCGTCGTCGCCTTGGGCCTCGTCCGCCGTCATCCTCCCCACCGCAGCACGGCGCTGGCCCACGTCATCCCCCCGCCGAAGCCCGACAGCAGGACGTTGGCGCCGGGGGACAGACGACCGGCGTCGAGGGCGTCGCACAAGGCGAGCGGTATGGAGGCCGACGAGGTGTTCCCGTAGCGGTCGATGGTGACCACACAGCGTTCGTCGGGGATGCCCAGGCGCCCGGCGGCGGCGGTGATGATGCGGGCATTGGCCTGATGGGGGACGAACACGTCGACGTCGGCCGGCGTGAGCCCTGCCCGCCCCAACGCCGCCGTGGACGAGTCGACCACCGCCCGGACGGCATGACGGAAGATCTCCTTGCCGTTCATGTAGAGGTAGCCGCCCAAATCGCACTTGAGCAGATGACGCAGGGCGCCGTCGGCGCC
>DATGGF010000626.1:0-1577 GCA_035308625.1 Acidimicrobiales bacterium
ACACCGCCGGCTTCGCTGAGCCCGACCCCGAGATCTCCCTCGACGTGGTGGCCGGCGAGCCGCGGTCCTGGACGCCCGGGCCGGTGCTGTCCAACTCCTTCGGGTTCGGCGGCCACAACGGCTGCCTGATCATCCTGCCCCCGGGCGCCTAGTGACCTGAGTCAGAGATCCGTTCGCAGTACGCGGCCAGCGTGTCGAGGATCTCGTCGGCGCTCTTGTGCCAGACGAAGGGCTTTGGCTCCTCGTTCCAGTGTTCGATCCACGTGGTGATCGCCGACTCGAGTTCCTTGGTCGAACGATGGGTGCCGCGACGGAGCCACTTGGTGGTGAGCTCGGCGAACCAGCGTTCGACGAGGTTGAGCCACGAGCTGTAGGTCGGGGTGAAGTGCAGCTGGAAGCGGGGGTGGCGGAGCAGCCAGCGATGGATCTCGGGGGTCTTGTGGGTCGACGAGTTGTCCACGACGAGGTGGACGCCCAGGTCCTCGGGAACCGAGCGGTTGATGAGGTTCAAGAAGCGTCGGAACTCTTGGGCCCGGTGCCGATCGGTCAGCTCAGCGATGACGTTGCCCGACGCCACATCGAGTGCGGCATAGAGGTTGGTCGTTCCGTGGCGGACGTAGTCATGGGTGCGGCGCTCGGGCAGTCCCGGGCGCAGGGGCAGTACCGGTGCGGTGCGATCCAACGCTTGGATCTGGGACTTCTCGTCCACGCACAGCACGAGTGCCCCCTCGGGCGGGTTGACATAGAGGCCGACGATGTCGCGCACTTTGTCGACGAAGAACGGGTCGGAGCTGAGCTTGAAGGTGTCGACCAGATGGGGCCTGAGGCCAAAGGCACGCCAGATGCGGCTGATGGCCGACTGGCTCATTCCCGTCGCTTTGGCCATCGAACGGGTCGACCAGTGGGTGGCGTCGAGCGGCGTCTCCTCCAAGGTCCTGACGATGACCGCCTCGACCGCCTCATCACCAATGGAGCGGGGCGCCCCCGGACGAGGCTCATCGTGCAGGCCCGCCAGCCGTTCGGCGAGAAAGCGGGCCCGCCACTTGGTGACCGTCTTGCGGTCCAGGCCGAGCTCGTCAGCGACCCGGGCGTTGGAACGCCCCTCGGCACACCGCAGCACGATGCGACAGCGCAGGGCCAGCGCCTGGGCGCTCTTTGGGCGCCGAGCCCATCGTTCAAGGGTCGACCGCTCGTCGTCGGTCAGCTCCAACGGCTCGAGCACGGGACTGGGCATCGTGCCTCCCATCGTCGTCGACGACGGGAAGAACGTGGCGACCTCGGCCGAAATTCCCTACTGACCAATAATTACTGACTCAGATCACTAGGCCCCACGGGCGCCCCAGCACGGGGTGCGGCGCAGAGCTGCGCAGCCTCGATCACTCCGGCGTGCTGTCATGCCGGGTCAGCCCGGATTTGGCGGCAGAGAAGATGAGGCGGACCACGACGCCGAGGATCACCAGGTCCAACAGCATCTGCACGGCGACGACAATGCGGGCGAGATCGGTGCGCGGCGTGATGTCGCCGAAGCCCACCGTCGAGAACACCGTGATCGTGAAGTAGAGGGCGCTGGTGTGGTC
>DATGGF010000627.1:0-1889 GCA_035308625.1 Acidimicrobiales bacterium
AAGTGACCCGACCCGCATGCAGGGTCGATGATCTTGAGATCGAGCAGCGCAGCCTCGGGGTCTTTCGATACCTCAGCTTGATCAAGAAGACGGTCGAGGCTGACGTCAAGCAGCGCCGAGATGAGCGCCGTCGGCGTGTAATAGGAGCCCGTGGTCTTGCGCTCGTTGCCTGACATGGCAACGAGTTGGAAAGCTGCTGAGGCCGTGTCGAGACTCGGCCGTAGTTCGAGGAGGCTCTCATAGACCGACCCCAGTTCCTCCGATCCGAGGTTCTTGTAGTCGATGCGGTGGAGCGCCTGGTCCCTTCGCGTAAACGCGATGGACCGCATCGCTGAGAGGAATTGCACGTTAGCGATGCGGGCGGCATTGAGGTCGGAGGTCGTGCCCAGCGTCCAAAGCGGTGAGTTGAGGGCAGGCAGTCCGAGCGCTGGCTGGCCGTCTGGACCCAGTCCGGCGACGACGACCATGAACTGGGTCCACAGGTCGCTGTGCCGGGTGCCGCGCCGGCGGCGGGCCAGGTCCCTGAGTCGGGAGACCGCGTAGTAGTGCGAGTAACGCTCTTTCGCTGCCTGGGGCGCATTGGGTGGGAATAGGAGACCCCGCTCTTCGGCAACGAGGAGGAAGACAAGTCGATAGACGACGCGGAGGAGCTGCCGATAGTAGTCCTGCTGGCCGAGCGCTCCGCTTCGCAGGCTTTCCCGGAGCTGAGTGTTGGCCGGATGGTTGAGGAACCCCTGGCCGAGTGCCTCGATCGCCTCCACGAACCCCTGGCCCAATCCATCGAGGGCACGCACGCCCTGCTGTCGTGCTTCGTTGACCCAGGTTTCCAGCCAGCACTCCGATTGAGGGTCACCTGCGACGCGACTGGCGTGGCCCAGGAGCCACAGGGCGACGAAGTCCGAGAAGACGCCGTCGGTGAACATCTGCTCCAGGTCGAACTCGACGTAGGCGGCGCGGGTGAGGCTTGAGTTGTCCCTCAGGATCCTGAACTGTCGACCGTTGGAGACGATGGCCCAGAGGTTGTTGTCGCTACGGTTCAGCAGCTCCTGGACCATGGAGTGCGGGCTGGCCTTGGCTGCCCCGATCACACCGGCAGTGCGCGTGGAGATGGGGACGTTCCAACCCAGGAGATGGATGAGCGCCTGGTCGTGATGATGACTGACGGGGTACTCCTTTCCGTCGATGACGATCGATTCGGGGATGCGCTGGAGCTGGCCGTAACCAAGTTCGGCAAAGAGCGGCAAGAGCCACCGGTCCCAGGTGAGCCTCGAGGTGTGATCGTCGGGCGAGAATCGGGCCGCCTGTGGCTGGAAGATCTGCCAGGCCCCGAGGAGATCGTTCCACGACCGGTTGATGACCTCACGGAGCTTCTTGCCCGGCGTGACGTGGTAGTCGTCCTCCCCGGTACCAGGAAGGCTGGAGGTGTCGCCGACGAGTCGGGCGATGAGGTCCGAGGGCAGGAGGCCGCCCTCGGTGGTGATGGTGGCGAATTGGCTGTTCGACACGTCAGGTAGGCACCAGGATGTACATGCCGAGCACGTCGACCGGGAGGTGGGGGGTGACCGTGGCCCGGCGCGTTGCCGAAGACTCCTCGCGCACGCGGTTGTGCTGTTTGGCGAGCGCCCCAGCCCGCTCTGCGGCGAAGCCCGCTAGGTGCCGGGTGAGGTTGTCGGCGCCGTCGAGCGTGCGGTCGAGGAACTGGGTCCGCTGCTCTGGGCCGAGGTTTCCCGTCGGCGTCGCAGCAAGAACCTCCTCGATCTGATCGGCGGACAGCCACGCCGGAGAGGCGGGCAGGCCGGTGAAGGCGTGCACGCCGACGTCCTCGGCCAGTTGGCTGCGTTCTTCCTGCCCTCGTCGGCGGATGCTCACATCGAAGCGGTATCGGGCGA
>DATGGF010000628.1:0-2841 GCA_035308625.1 Acidimicrobiales bacterium
CGATGGCTTCGGAAAGCCCGTTGTAACGTCCACCGCCCCCCACGGCGTTCTGGGCCGCCTCCAGGGCCAGAGCCGAGAACTCGAACGTGGTCCTGGTGTAGTAGTCGAGCCCGCGCACCAGCCGTGGCTCGATGCGATGGGCGATCCCCAGGGCGTCGAGGCCACGTCGGACCCGGTCGAAATGCGCGGCGCAATCTTCGTCGAGGTAGTCGAGCATGCGCGGCGCGTGCTCGGTCACGGCCCGGCACTGAGGCCGCTTGCAGTCGAGGACCCGCAACGGGTTGCGCTCGAACCGGTCGCGGTGTTCGTCGCACAGCTCACTGCGATGCTTGGCGAGGTACTCCGACAACGCCGCCACGAAGACCGGCCGGTCGTCGGCGCAGCCCATGGAATTGACGGCCAGGTCGACCTGGCGCAGGCCGAGCTCGGCGTAGAACCCGGCGGCCAGGGCGATCACCTCGACGTCGAGGTCGGCGTCGTCAGTCCCGAGCACCTCCACCCCGAGCTGGTGATGCTGGCGGTACCGGCCGGCCTGGGGCCGCTCGTAGCGGAAGGCCGGAGTGACGTACCACGCTTTCCAGGGCACGGGGGGGTGGTGCTGGACGAAGGCGCGCACGATGGGTGCGGTGCCTTCGGGGCGCAGCGCCATGTCCCGGCCGCCGCGGTCGGTGAACTCGTACATCTCCTTGCCCACGACTTCGCTCTCGTCACCGATGCCGCGGCGGAAGAGGCGGGCCTCCTCGAAGACCGGCGTCAGGGCGAGTCCGTACCCGGCCCGGCCGGCCCGGCCGGCGAAGCGGCCCACCAGTTCGGCCCAGCGTGCCGATTCGGGCCACAGGACGTCTTTCGTCCCGACCGGGGCGCGCAGCGGCGCCGCCTCGTCGGCCACCGGTGCTCAGCCCTTCTTGCCGGGGAGGGTGCGGTAGGCGTCGAAGACGCCGTCGAGCTGCTTGAGCGAGCTGAGCAACGAGTCCAGGTGCCCCGGGTCGGCCAGCTCCACGTCGAAGTGCATGCGGCTGACCCGGTCCGGGGCGGTGTGGCTGGACGAAGCCACGATGTTCAAGTGGTGCTCGGACACCACACGGGTGACGTCGGCCAGAAGACGCGACCGGTCGAAGGCCAGCACCTCGACCGAGGCCACGAACACGGTGGCCCCTTCCCGGTTCCACTCGACCTCGATGAGCCGTTCCTGCTCCCCCGCGGCCAGCGTCGCCGCGTTGGCGCAGTCCGCCCGGTGCACGCTCACCCCTCGGCCCCGGGTGACGAAGCCGACGATCGGGTCACCCGGCACCGGGGTGCAGCAACGAGACAGCCGGACCATCACGTCGTCGAGCCCTTCGACGTAGACACCGGCTCCCAAGCCGCGGCGGCTGCGGCCCCGCAGTCCCGGACCGACGGCGGTGGGCAGCTGCTCTTCGTGGGCGCCACCGTGCAGTTCCCGGGCCAGGCGCTGGGCGATCGACCGGGCCGACACGTGCCCGTCCCCGATGGCGGCGTGCAGCGCATCGAGGTCGACGTAATTCATGGCCTTGGCCAGGCTCTCGAGCGAGGACGAGGCCAGCTTCTGCGTGGGCAGGCCTTCGCGCCGCAGCGCCTTGGCCAGTTCCTCCCGCCCCGTGTCGATGGCGTCCTCGCGTCGCTCCCGGCTGAACCACTGCCGGATCTTGTTGCGGGCCCGGGGCGAGGCCACGATCTGGAGCCAGTCGCGTGACGGGCCGGCCGACGGCACCTTCGACGTGATGATCTCGACCGTGTCGGCCGACTGGAGCCGGGTGTCGAGAGGCACCAGGCGCCCGTTGACCTTGGCCCCGATGCAGCGGTGACCCACTTCGGTGTGGATGCTGTAGGCGAAGTCGATGGGGGTGGCCCCCGCGGCCAGGGCCATGACCTTGCCCTTGGGGGTGAACACGTAGACCTCGTCCTGCTCGAGGTCCAGTTTCAGTGTCTCCAGGAATTCGAGGGGGTCGATGGTGTCGGCCTGCCAGTCGACGATGCGCTGGAGCCAGGCCATCTCGGCGGTGGTGACGTCGCCGTCGCGTGCCTGCTCCTTGTAGCCCCAGTGGGCGGCGATGCCGTACTCGGCCCGGCGGTGCATCTCCTGGGTGCGGATCTGCACCTCGATGGGCTTGCCTTCGAGCCCGATCACGGTGGTGTGCAGCGACTGGTACAGGTTGAACTTGGGACTGTTGATGTAGTCCTTGAAGCGGCCCTGCACCGGGCTCCAGATGGCGTGGATCGAGCCCAGCGCAGCCCAGCAGTCCTTCTCCGAGTCGACGATGACGCGGATGCCCACCAGGTCGTGGATCTCGGCGAACTCCTTGCCCCGCACCACCATCTTCTCGTAGATGCTCCACAGGTGCTTCGGCCGCCCGGTCACCTCGGCCATCACCCCCGAGGCGGCCAGCCGTTCGCGCACGGCGACGAGAACGCGGGCCAGGTAGTCGTCGCGCTCGGGGGCACGGCTGGCCACCATCTGCTCGATCTCGGCATAGCGCTTGGGGTGCAAGGTGGCGAAGGCCAGGTCCTCCAGCTGCCACTTGAGCTCCTGGATGCCGAGCCGGTGGGCCAAGGGGGCGTAGATGTCGAGGGTCTCCTGCGCGGTGCGGCGCTGTTTCCACTCCGGCATCACCGCGATGGTGCGCATGTTGTGCAGCCGGTCGGCGAGCTTGATGACGAGGACGCGCCAGTCCTTCGCCATCGCCACGAGCATCTTGCGGACCGTGCCGGCCTGCTGGGCCTCACGCGAGGAGAAGTGGAGGCGGTCCAGCTTGGTGACGCCGTCGACGATGGCCGCGACGGGCGCGCCGAACTGCCGCTCGAGATCCTCGACGGTGATCGAGG
>DATGGF010000629.1:0-8088 GCA_035308625.1 Acidimicrobiales bacterium
TTCAGCTTCGGCGACGCCATGTTCCACGGGTCGATGGGGGGCAAGCCGCTGGCCGCGCCGATGATCGGCGCGGCGGTGGCCGACGCGGGGGGTTACTGGGAGGTGGCCGCCGACGGCGGGATCTTCACCTTCGGCGACGCCACCTATCACGGCTCGCTCGGCGGCCACGCCTTGTCGCGTCCCGTGGCCGCCATGGCCGCGGCCGACCCAACCGGCTATTGGACGACCGACACCAACGGCGCAGTGACCGCCTTCGGCGACGGCGGCTACTGGGGCTCAGCCCCCCAGCAGCTGGCCGACCCCGTGGTGGGCATGGCCGAGGGACCGGGGACGGGCAAGGCGTCGGGCAACGGCATCTACCCCTCGGGCTCCTACGGCTACGACGTGTCCAAGTTCAACGACAACCCGCCGCAGTGCACCATGGACCTGCCGAGCGGGCACACCATCGGGGTGGTGCAGGCCACCGGTCTGGCCGGCTCGGCCGGCAACCCCTGCCTGGCCCACGAGGCGCAGTGGGCGGGAGCGGGGCTCAACCTCTACATCTTCATGGACTGGGGCCATTCGGCCACCAACGCGCCCGGCTGTGCCGGCGACCAGGCGTGCAACTTCGGCTACGCCGCCGCGCTGTACGCCTTCAACTTCGTGCAGAACGCCTCGGTGAACCCCTTGGTCACGTGGTGGCTCGACGTGGAGGACGCCAACGACTACTGGTCGGCCGACACGGCTGAGAACGCCCACGTGATCCAGGGCGCGATCAACGGCCTGCGGGACAAGGGCGTGAACAACGTGGGCGTGTACACGAGCCCCGACACCTGGAACGGCATCATGGGCACCTACCAGCCGGCGGTGCCGGTGTGGATCGCCTGGTACTCCGGACAGGGCGGGCCGTGGAACTGCCAGAACATCGCCTCGTACGCCGCCTCGCACAACGACCAGCTGCCCACCGGACCGGTGTGGCTCACCCAGTACACCGACAACGCCACGACCCAGAGCGACGGGCAACCGGTCGACGGCGACTATGCGTGTTAGGGACTGCGTCGCCTAAGGACTGAGCCGGCTAGATGCTCGTCCAGCCCCCGTCGACCACCAGGGTGTGCCCCGTGACGTAGCTCGACGCGTCGGAGGCCAGGAAGAGCAGGGGCCCGTCGAGCTCCTCGAGCAGGGGTGTCCGTTTGAGCAGGGTGCGCGACTCGATGCTCCTGACCAGGTGCGGATCGGCGAGGTCCCCGGTCATCTCGGTGGGGAAGTACCCGGGCGCCAGGGCGTTCACCCGGACGCCGCGCTCGCCCCACTGAGCGGCGAGATGGCGTGTCAGGTTGATCAGGGCGCCCTTGGTCGTGTTGTAGGCCGCCATGGGGCCGGGCGAGGCCACGACCCCGTACATCGACGAGATGTTGATCACCGAGGCAGCGTCACTGGCGAAGAGCAACGGGGCCATGACACGGCAGAGATCGAGCACCGCCACCAGGTTGATCTCGATGACGGCCCGCAGCTCGTCGAGGGTCTGGTCCTGGAGATAGCCGTCGTCACTGCTGCCGGCGTTGTTGACGAGGATGTCCAGCCGGCCGAAACGCTCCTCGATGGCCGCGGCCAGCGCGAGGCGGTGCTCGGCCGAGGTGATGTCACCGGGCAGCGCGATCGAGCCGGAGCGCTCGGCTAGGCCGTGGAGTCGGTCCTTCCGCCGGGCCGTGACCACCACATCAGCGCCCGCCTCCCGGAGCACCTCGGTGAACCGTTCGCCCAGACCCGATGACGCTCCCGTGACCAGAGCCACGCGCCCCGATAGGTTCCCCACTTCGCCATCTTGCCCTTGATCGGAGAGCCCGACCGCCCTGGCTCCAAGCGCGAGGAGTAGCGTGGTGCCGGGCGGCGGGGGTGTCGGGTGGACCGCTGGCTTCGGCAGGCAAGGTGGCGTCGCGACGTCGTCGTGCTCGCCGCGGGCTTCGTCCTCACCGCCACTCTGGCCGGCTGCCTGGGATGGGTGACCCAAGCGTCGTCCTCGGACGGTTCCGCGCTGACCGCCATCTCCTGTCCGACGTCCTCGTCCTGCTTCGCCGTGGGTCGCGACGAGTCCAGCAACGCTCTGGTGCGCCAGTCGATCGACGGCGGGAATACCTGGAAGACCGATGCACTGAGTGGCGCCGGGTTCACGCTCACCGGCGTGTCCTGCGCCGACGCTCGGCATTGCGTCGCCGTCGGGCAGTCCTCCCAGGCCGTGGTCACCACCGACGGCGGGAGTCAGTGGACCACCTACGACAACGTCGCGGGATCTGACCTCCTGTCGGTGGCGTGCCCGGAAGCCAACTCGTGCTGGGCCACGGCCGAAACCGGATCCGGCGCGGTTGGGCCCCTGCTCCACTCCGCCGACGGGGGAGCCACCTGGACGGCACAGCAGTGGGCACCTCCGGAAAGCTTGGACGGGCAACTGAGCCACGCTGTGCTTCAAGCCATCAGTTGCCCGAGCACCGAAACGTGCATTGCCCTGGGCACCGCCGTGTACCTCTCGACTATCTACGGGACGCTGCCCGACGTAACCATCGGCTATGAGCCCCACGAAATCAGCGTCCTCGCCACCACCAACGATGGGGGCACCACCTGGCAGGTCGAGGTTCCGTCAGCGGCCTTCACTCCGGCGCTTTCGTGCCCGACCACCACCTCGTGCGTGGCTGGAGGATCCGGCACCAGCTACACCATCACATCGTCGGACCAGGGGGCCGACTGGTCGGTGACCGCCGGATCCAACGGTGCCCCTGGGAACAACCCGTTCACCATCGACGGGATCTCGTGCGTCACCACGATGCGCTGCGTCGCCGTGAACTCGCTCACCCCCGCGCAGGTCGACGCCAAGTACCCGACCCAGGTGGAGTCCACCTCCGACGGAGGCCAGACCTGGGCACTGCAGGCAACCGATCAGCCGAACGCCAGCCTGCATGCCGTGGCGTGCGCCACTGCCACGAATTGCTGGGCGGTCGGCGAGCTCCTTCCCCAGGCCGGGATCTCCGGCGCGCTCATCGTCCACACCTTGACCGGCGGCGTGAGCTCGCCGCTGGTCACTGCGGTGTCGCCGAGCCAGGGCCCAGCCAGCGGGGGCGACCTGATCTCGATCACGGGCTCAGGGTTCGAGAACGGGGTGACCGGGGTGACCTTCGGGCCGGGGCAGAGGACGACGCAATTCACCGTGGAATCCGACACAGAGCTGACGGTCACGACTCCGGCCTTTGTGCAACCCACGCCAACGGGACCGGCGCCAGGCGGGAGCACCGCCACGGTCGACGTGCAGGTGTCGACGACGCTCGGTACGAGCCCCCTGGTCCAAGGAGACCAGTTCACCTTCACGAACGTGCCCCCGGTGCCGGTACCGGACGGCATCGGGGCCGACACCTCCGCGGCGCCAACCGCGTCCGTCACCATCACGCCAGGCGCGACGGGCGACCTCCTGGTGGCCATGATCGCGACCTTCAACGGAGCCACCGTCCGGGTTTCCGGAGGCGGCTTGACCTGGTCCACTGCTCTCGACCAGGCCGACACGGTGACAGGTGACGGAGGGCGCATCTCGGTGTGGACCGCCCGTAACACCGCTGATGCCGTCGTCCCCGTGACCGTCACCTCTGCGATATCCAACAACGGATCATGGGCTCAGACCTTGCAAGTCGAAGCCTTCCGCCACGCCGTCGGCATCGGGGCGACGGCCTTCGCCAGCGGCACCCCTGGCGGCCAGGCGCCGAATGTCCTGATCACTCCATGGGAGACGGGCTCGTGGATCGCGTTGGCCGGCTTCGACCCCGACTCCACCACGACGGTCGCCTCCTTGCCACCTCCCTGGCCCGTCTCCCTCGGCCTCGACGGCAGCTACAGCGACACCGTGGAGCAGTCGCAGATGTGGTTCCAGCACGTGACCGTCGGGCCGAGTGGTGGTGGCACCGTGGTCGCCGGTGACACGCTCTCGCCTGAAGGACACTGGGATCTCGCCGCCGTGGAGATCATCGCCTACTAGTTCTCGACGGCGCGGTTACCGTTAGCGCCGAGTCACGCCGCTCATCCCCGGGACCCACCGCGCGTTACCGGCTCGCGGCCCGAGATCGCACACAGGAGGAAGTGATGGAACCGCAGCCGGGCTGGGACAGCGCACTCGGGATCCACGTCGAAGAGATGACCCCCACCCGGGTGGTGGCGTACGTCGACATCGACGAGCGCCACCAGCAGCCCTATGGCATCGTCCACGGCGGGGTGTGGGCCTCTGTGGTGGAGTCGGTCGGGAGCCACGGCGCCGCGGCCGTGGCCCACGAGTTGACCGGGGACATGGCCGTCGTCGGCGTGGCCAACTCCACCGACTTCCTGCGGCCGCACCGCAGCGGCCGCGTGCGGGCCACGGGCACCCCGATATTCACCGGCCGGTCGCAGCAGATCTGGCTCGTCGAGATCGAGCGAGAAAGCGACGGGAAGATGGTGGCCCGAGGCCAGCTGCGGCTGCAGAACCTGGCCGCGCCGCCCGAGCGGCGTAGCTGATCGACGCCCTAGCGGGCCGGCCGTCTCCTGACCCGACGGATGCGGCGGACCACGGCCTTGGCCCGCCGGTAGGCACCGGCCGCCACCGCGCTGCGCCTGATCGCCGAGCGCATCGAGCGTTCGAACCAGGGGGGCACCCCGCGCCGGCGATGCTCGGCGAAGGCGTCGGGCCGCACTGCGACCAGCGCGGCGCGCCAGGCCCGCCACTCAGCTCGGAACTGCGAGGCCCGAGCCGAGGCGGCGAGCTCGTCGGGACCACGCCGCAGGAGGTATCCGAACTCGTAGTGGATGGGCGGGTCGTGGACGGTGGCGTCCACCAATTCCCATTGATGGCCCCGGTGCTCGATCCCCCAGGCCAGCACCTCGACGAACTCGTCGGGGTCCCAGCAGTGCACATGGAACGAGTGCTCGCGGTACTGCGCCAGCTGGCGTTCCCATTCGTCGCCCCGCGCCGCGGGCCGTCCCCGGTCGCGCAGGAATTCGCGCAGGTGCTCGGCGCTCACCTCCACCACCGCTTGCTCGTGCTCGCCGACGAGGTGGCCGAGCGGGGTGGCCGCCCGGAAGCGGTCCTCGGTGCGGCGCCGGTCCGGCAACAGCACGAGCGCCAGTCCTCCCGGCACCAGCACGCGGTGGATCTCGTCGACGAACCCGAGCGGTTCGGCCAGGTGCTCGAGCACATGGCTGGCGATGACGAAGTCCTGACTCCCGTCGGGGACCGGCCCCAGGCGCTCGGCGTTGAAGTCGGCCACGAAATCCGGCTCCAGGGCGATGCGGGCCGTGTCGAAGGCCGCCTGGTCGGGATCGCGCCCCAGGGCTTCGAGCACCCGGTGGCGGTCCTCGGGGCGCAGCCGGTCGACGTAGCGCACCTGCACGCCCGGACGCAGCAGACGGAAGGGGAACTCCCCGGGGCCCACCTCGATCCCGGCCCCGGCCAGCTGGTGACCGAGACGGCGACGGGCCGCGTTCGGCTCCATCGAAGCGAGATCGCTCGACGGCGCGCCCTCGGTCACGAGCGCTCCCCCAAGAGCCCGTGCAGACGCAGCCGGGGCGAGCGCCGGTGCAGCTCCACCAACAGCTTGAGCACGACCAGGTTGCGCAGCCGGCCCAGGCCCGCACCGAGGCCGGCGGGACGGTAGCTCGAACCATCCGGGCGGGCATGCGCGTAGGTCACGGTGGTGTGCGTGGCCCGGCGGCGACGACGGGTGCGCATGTAGGCGTCCACCCGCATCTCGAAGACGAAGGAGTCGGCCGCGCCGGGATAGCGCAGCGAGGCGGGCGAACGCAGGCTGACGGGCACTCGCGACCGGTAGATGGGCGCGGCGAATTCCCGCCGGTCGAGCAGGAAGATCTGGTCGGTGAAGCCGTAGCCCACGAGGAACTCCCCCACCCGTTCGTCGGCGCGCTCCTCGGGCGGGGGCCCGTGGGCCCAGCGCGGGTTGGCCACGGCCACGCTGCGGTCGCGCTGCATGAGCTCGATGGCCGGGCCGATCCAGTCTCCCGGCACGGTGAATTCGATCTCGGGGTCGCAGTAGCAGACGTACGGCGGCCCGGGCAGGGCTACCGTCACCAACCCGAAGTCGGTCCAGTGCCGGCGGTGGCGGATGTCGCGGGGCCGCAGCCCGGTGGTCGCCAGGGCGGCCGGGAGCTCGTCGGCCACCGACAGCCACCGGTCGACGGCACCCTCGGCCACCAGGCGGTCGAGGTCCGCAGACCATCGGCCGGGGTCGGCCACGTTGTTCACCAGCAGCGTCCGGCGGGCGAAGGGGTAGGCCAACGCCTTGGCCAGGTCGGTGAGCACCGGCGTCGACGTCACCAGCCCGATGGTGCGCTCGAAGCAGTTGAAGACCAGCTCGACCCCCGCCGCGCCGGGGGCGTTGGCACCGGAGCCGCCGGCACCCGGGGCCGGCGAGGCGCCGTTAGTGCTCACCGGCATGCACGTTCTTCCAGGCCACGCCGGACTTGAGCAGGCGGGCGGGCACGCCGCCGACCATGGTGGCGGGGGCCACATCGGTGGTGACCACGGCGCCGGCGGCCACGATGGCCCCGTCGCCGATGGTCACCCCCTTCAACACGGTGACCCGGGCCCCCAACCACACGTGGTCGCCGATGGTGACCGGCGCGGTGACCGGGCCCCCGCCGACGACCTGGTGGAAGTCGGAGTCGGTGATGGACACGTCCCAGCCGATCTGGCAGTTCCGCCCGATCGTCACCGCTTGGCGGGCGATCAGCTTGCAGTCACGGTTGAGGAAGGTCTGGTCGCCCACCGTGATCGCCGCCTCGGGACCGTCGAAGGCGAAGAGCACGCCGCTGTACACGATCATGCCGTGACCCAGGCGCAGCTCGTTCGAACGGTGGCGCCTGACGATGCGCGGCATCTGCTCGACGCGGAGATTCTTCGGACGGTTGGCGCACTGGCGGGAAAGCTGCCGGCCCCGCAACACCGTCAGATAGGGCTCGAGCGCCAGAGCCCCGCCCTCCCCCATGGCCGGCATCGTAACGTCCGTCGCCCGCTGACTTCGTCAACCGGCGAGATGGGCGGCATCGTTGTAGCGCAACAGCCGCCACGCCCCACCCCCGGGATCAGACTCGAACTCGGTGAGCGAGGTGTGGTCGGTGCGCAGTCGCAGCCGCGCCCCTTTCTCGATGGGGACGAAGCGCAGCAGGGCCGCCTCGATCACCCCGGCGTGGCACACCACCACCACGACCTCACCAGGGTGCCGGCGAGCGACGGCCTCCAGGGCGCCACCGGCCCGCTCCACGAACCCGCTCCAGCTCTCGCCGCCGGGGGCCAAGGGCACGTCGGGGTCGTCGTCCCACGGTGGCTCACCGAAGCGGGCCGTGAACTGCTCCCACGTGAGCCCGTCACCCTCGCCCGGGTGCAGCTCACACAGATCGCAGTCGGCCACCACCTCGAGCGTGCCGTTTCCGACCGCCGGCGCGATGGTGGCTGCCGTGTCGAGCGCCCGAGGCAACACGCTGGCATACAGCGCTTTGGCCGCCGCCAGCTCCCCGTGCGCGGCCAGGCGCCGCGCCAAGGACGCCGCCTGCTCCAGGCCGAGCGTCGAGAGCCCGGTGCAACCGAGGCGCCCGCCCACCACGCCGCTCACGTTGCAGGTGGCCTCACCATGGCGGACCAGCACCAGCCGCGTCGCCCCCGGCACCGACGGCACCACGGCGCGCACGCTGGCCGGCACCGTGCCGGGGAAGCCGGGCGGAGAGGTCACCCCAACTCCGTGACGAAGTGCTCCAGCTGGCGCAGGTTGCGGCATTCGTGGACGTCGTCGCAGTGCACGGCGTACTCACCCAGGATCGAGTCGCCCGTGCCCCAGTAGGCGCGGGGCTCGGGGTTGAGCCAGTACACGTGGCGGGCCCGGTGCCGCATCTCCTGGACGACCCAGGCCTGGCTGGCGTGGTAGTTGTTGCGGGCGTCGCCGAGCAGCAGCACGGTGGTCTTGGGGTTGACCTCCCGCCCCCACCGGTCCCAGAACACCTCGAAGGCGTGACCGTAATCGGAGTGGCCGTCCACCCAGATCACGTCGGCCTCGGTGTTGATGCGATGAATGGCGACGGTGATGTCCTCCG
>DATGGF010000630.1:0-3575 GCA_035308625.1 Acidimicrobiales bacterium
TTCACCAGGTCGACGGCACTCGCCGCCGATGATCCCGGCGCGCGCGGCTGGCCGGCTTCGGATTGCAGTTGCGTCATGGAGCCCCCTGTGCGGTCCCGCCGCGAGGCTATCCGACGCCCTGTGAGCCGGAGTGCCGCCGAAACGGGGGTTTAGGCGGCGGCGAAGGGAACGCTCGAGTACCCGTGCACGTTGCTCTGGTGCACGCGTCGCGCCTTCGCTTCGTCGACCTCGTAGCGAGGGAAGGCCGCCGAGAATTCCTCGAGCCCGACCCGTCCTTCCAAGCGGGCCAGCGCCGCACCAAGGCAGAAGTGCAGTCCGTGGCCGAATCCGGTGGCCAAGTGTGCCGTCCGCGCGATGTCGAAGCGGTCGGGGTCCTCGTATTCGCGCTCGTCGCGGTTGGCCGCTCCCGTCACGAGCAGGACGCGGGAACCGGCGGGCATGGTGACCCCGTGCAACTGCACGTGATCGGTGAGGACGCGGCCCTGGTACTGCGACGGCGCCCAGTAGCGAAGGACTTCCTCCACCGCCGCCGGGGCGCGCCCGGGATCGTCCAGGAGCAACTGCCATTCCGAGGGGAAGCGGCGGAACAGAACCACGGCACTGGCCAGCAATTTGGTGAGCGTCTCGGTCCCCGCCGCGCCGATGAGCGAGCAGAACCCGAGCACCTCGTCGTCGGTCAGGCGCGACGTCTCACCCCCCTCGGTCATCTCCGCCTCGCACAGCTTGCTCATCAGGCTCTCGTCGGGATGGGCCCGCTTCTCGGCCAGCAGGCTCGTCCAGTACCCGTGCGCATGGGCCATCGCCTCGATGGCCTCGCGGCCGATGTAGGGAGGCTCCTCCAGTCGCTCGAGGCCGGCGTCGAGCCATCGGCGCATCTGGTTGCGATCGGCGCTCGGCACCCCCAGCAGCTCCATGATCACGTCCATGGGCAGCAACGCGGTGAATTCCTCCACCGCGTCGCCTCCACCTTTGGCCCGCAGCGGTTCCAGGTATCCCCGGGCCGTCGCCCGCACGAACGGCTCCAGCGCGGCCACCGACCGGGGCGTGAAGGCCCGGCTCACCAGACGACGGTGCACGTCGTGCCCGGGCGGGTCCATGAAGATCATCATGGGGAGCAGGCCCCTGGTGTCGAGCTTCTCCACCACCGTGCCCTCAGCCGAGCTGTACAGCGTGGGCTGTTGCGACGCCTCGACCACATCCGCGTAGCGGGTCAATGCGTAGAAGCCGAGGTCTTCGTTGCGGTAACAGGGCGCCTCGTCGCGCAACCACCGGTAGACCGGGTAGGGGTCGTCCTGGAATTCGCGCGAGAAGGGGTTGAGCTCCAGGGCCGGCTCCTCAGTACGACTTCGGTAGCTGCAGCGAGTGCTGGGCCACGAAGTTGAGGATCATCTCCCGGCTCACCGGCGCGGTGCGGATGAGGCGGACCGCCCCCCACATGTCAGCCAGCCCGTACTCGCTCGACATGCCGTTGCCGCCGTGGGTCTGGATGGACTGGTCGAGCGCGCCGATGGCCGCTTCGGCCGCGGCGTACTTGGCCATGTTGGCCGCCTCGCCCGCGTCCTCACCGGCGTCGTAGGCCCACGCCGCCTTCTGTGTCATGAGACGGGCCAGCTCCACCTCGATCTTGGCCTTGGCCAGCGGATGGGCCAGGCCCTGGTGGCGCCCGATGGGCGTGCCCCAGACGTTGCGGTCGCGGGCGTAGGCGGCCGCCTTGTCCAGGGCGTAGCGGCCCACTCCGTTGGCCAGGGCGGCCGACATGATGCGCTCGGGGTTGAGGCCCATGAACACCTGGCGCAACCCGTCGCCCTCGGTGCCGAGCAGGCGGTCGGCCGGCACCACCACGTCGTCGAAGAACAACGTGAACTGCTTCTCGGGGGCCACGATCTCGACCGGAATGACGGTCTTCTCCAGGCCCTGGCTGTCGAGGTCGACCACGAACAACGAGAGCTTCCCCCGCCCGCTCTGCTCGTCGGTCCCGGTGCGGGTGACGACGAGTACCGATTCCGATTCGTCCGCGCCCGAGATGTAGTACTTCGTCCCCCGCAGGCGGTAGACGTCGCCGTCGCGTGTGGCGGTGGTGGCGATGTTGTGCGAATTGGAGCCAGCATCGGGCTCGGTGATGGCGAAGGCCATCTTGAGCTCGCCCGTGGCGAAACGCGGCAGCCAGCGCTGGCGCTGGGCCTCGTCGCCGAAGATCTGCACGATGGTGGCGCAGATGGCGGGGGACACCACCATGAGCAGCAACGGGCACCCATGGGCGGCCAGCTCCTCCAGCACGGCGGCCAGCTCGCTGATGCCCATGCCGCCCCCGCCGTAGGCCTCGGGCACGTTCACGCCCAGGAACCCCTGGCCCCCCAGCTCCCCCCACAGCTCGTCGGTCTTGTCCCCGGCCCGGGCGCAGCGGGTGTAGTAGTCGTGGCCGTACTTCGCCGCGATGGCGCCCACCGCCTCGCGCAACATCGCCTGTTCGTCGGTCTCCCGGAAGTCCATGGGCCCTCCTGCGCCTCAGCCCGGCTCGGCCCCGAGCGCGCCGCGCTGTTCTAGTTGCCCGGGGCGCCGAGCAGGTCCACGGGCACCTCCACCAGCCGGGAGCGGAGGTACTCGCCCAGACTCTTGGCCTGGGGATCGGGCCGGGTGGAGGAGGCGACGCCTTCGCCCAACAGCCCCCGGATGACGAAATTGACGGCCCGGAGGTTGGGGAGCTCGTAGCGCTCGATGCCCAGGGTGGCCGCCTCGGGCAGCAGCTGGCGCAGGCGGCCGACGGTGAGCTCGGCCGCCAGCCACTGGTAGCCGGCGTCGTCGCGCGCCCACAGGCCCACGTTGGCGTTGCCGCCCTTGTCCCCCGAGCGCGCCCCCGCCACCACACCGAGCGGGACGCGCCGGGTGGCAACGCCTGCCGCCGGCTCCGGCGTCGTGTTTCCCGCCGGCCCGGTGGGCTCGGACACGACCGGAGCGGGGAGCGGCGCCGTGGCGGGGGGGAGGACGGGGACGGGCACCCGACGCCCGTCGGGCAACACCGCAACCTGGTCGACCACGTCGGGCGGCACGAGCAGGGGCCAGTACACGCCGTAGGCCGCGGCGTCGGCCGGCGGCGACGTGAGGTAGAAGCCGGGGTAGCTGGCCAAGGCCAGCTCGGTCACGGCGCTCGAGAACCGCCGGCCCACCTTGGCCGGGTCGGAGTCCTTGACCGTCACCCGGAACTGGGCCGAGGCCTGTTCGTTGCTGGGTGCGTCGGGGCGGTCGGTGCGCAGCAGCCGCAGATCGAGCTGGCCGATGTCGTCGCCGGCGAGCTGCTCGTGCAGCGTGCGCCGCACCAGCTCGGCCTTCTCCTCGACGTCGAGGCCGGTGAGCACGAACGTCATCGAGTTGCGCCAGCCGCCGAGCAGGTTGACCGACACCTTGACCTTGTCCGGCGCCGGGCGTCCCCGCACTCCCGAGACGCGCACGCGATCGGGGCCGGCCTCCTCGAGACGGATCGTCGAGAAGTCGGCCACCACGTCGGGGTTGGCGTACAGCGGTCCCCCGATCTCGTAGAGCAATTGCGCGGTGACCGTGCCCACCGTCACCGCCCCCCC
>DATGGF010000631.1:0-3344 GCA_035308625.1 Acidimicrobiales bacterium
GGCGGTCGACGCTCTCGACGACCTGGCTCGTGACGTCGTGCGCATCCGGTACGGCCTCGACGGTGGCGACCCCGCCTCCCTCCAGGCGACCGCGTCGCAGCTGGGGATCGGGGTGCGCCGGGCCCGCCAGGCAGAGGCTCGGGCCCTCGAGTACCTCGCCACGCTGCCCGAAGTGGAAGCGGCGCGGCGCGCCGCGGCCTGACGGGTCAGGCCAAGGACTCGAGCACCGCGCCCAGGTCGGCGGGCACAGGCGACTCCCACGACAACCGGCGTCCGTCGGGGTGATCGACCGCGAGCTTCCACGCGTGCAGGAATACCCGACCAGCCCCCAACATCGAGACCAAAGCGGCGGGACGGGCCAACGCACCGCCGTAGCGGTCGTCGCCTACCACGGGGTGGCGCAGCGCGGCGAGGTGGACGCGCACTTGGTGCGTCCGCCCTGTGTCGAGCGCGGCTTCGAGCAGCGTGACCGCGACCGGGGTGTGGTACCAGGTGCGCACCTCGTAACTCGTGCGGGCCGGGCGTCCGCTGGCCCGAACGGCCATTCGATCGGGGCGCCGCGCCGAGCGCCCGATGGGCGCGTCGATGGTCCCCTGGCGCGGCTCGACGATCCCCACGGCAAGCGCCAGGTAGCGGCGATCGGCTGCATGCCCTCGCATCTGGCGCGTCAACGACTCGAAACCCCGCGGTGAGCGGGCGACCACCAGCAATCCCGACGTCCCCTTGTCGAGCCGGTGACGATCCCCGGCCGGGTGGACTCACCCAACCCGGCATCGGCCAGCCCGGCCAGCTCGGGGAACTGCGCCAACAACCCGTCGACCAGGGTGCCACCGTGCTGTCCGGCGCCGTGGTGGACGACGAGGCCGGCGGGCTTGTCCACCACGACCAGGTCGTCGTCGGCGTAGACCACTTCGAATTGGACGGAGGGATCGGCCTGGGGCCCCGCGACCTCCGGCACCGTCACCACGGCGCGCAGGCGGTCGCCTTCGGTCAGCAGCGTGCTACGCGTGCGTACCACGGCGTCGCCGATGCGCACGGATCCCGAGGCCACCGCGTCGGCCGCCACCCGACGAGTCACCCCGGCCAACAGTGAGAGAGCGCGGTCCACCCGTTCACCGTCGAGCGCAGCCGGGACCTCGAGGTCGAGCTCGTGGCTGGCCCCACCCTCGGTCATGGAGCGGCTTCGGGAATACCGGAGCGCCATATGAGTACGGCGGCCAGGGCCACGCCGATGACGATGCTCGAATCGGCGACGTTGAAGGTCGGCCAGAAGTGCAGGGCGACGAAGTCCACCACTGCGCCGTGGTGGCCCCGGAAGATCCGGTCACAGAGGTTCCCGGCCGCCCCGCCGAGCACGAGCCCCAAGGCGACGGCCAACCCGGTGCGGTGCACGTGGCGCAACGCACCCAGCAACACGACGATGAACACCGCGGCGATGCCACCGAACACAGGCGCCCATCCCTGGGCCAAGCCGAACGAGCTCCCTGTGTTGAACGACAAGATGAGGTCGAGCTTCCACACGACGTGGATGGGCCCTTGGGACAACCGGTGCACGGCCCAGGTCTTGGTGACCTGGTCGGCGGTGACGACGACGGCAGCCACCGCCGCGGCGACGAGCGGGCGCCGCCAGGCCGGGGGGCGCCGGGCTACGCCCCCGCTCAGCGGCGGTGCAGCCCTCCGCTCTTGCACGCCACATCCAGGCGCGCGTAGGGCAGCGCGCGCAACCTGGCCTTGGGGATCGGCTGGCCGCAGATGTCGCACGACCCGTACGTCTTGTTCTCGATGGCCACCAGGGCCCGGTCGATCTCCTCGATGGTGGCCAGGGCTTGAGCCGACAGCGTGAGGTCCCGCTCCCGATCGACGGCGATGGTCCCGCCTTCGCCCGACTCCTCGTCGAATTGCACGTCGCCGGGCTCGCGTTCGAGGGCCAGCGACTCGGCTTCGGCCCGAAGGTCTTCGGCCTGGTGCTGATAGACGGCTCGCTCCTCGATCAACAGCAGCCGCTGCTCCTCGAGGAATTTGGCGTCGTTGGCGTAGGGCCGGGGCACCGGCTTGGGCGCGGGAGGCTTGGGCTTGGCCGGCGGAGCCGGCGCGACCTTGCGCACCGAGCCGACGGGCACACCTGCCGGGGTCCCGACCTTCCGGGTCGGGGCCGACTTCTTGGCCGGTGCCGGCGCCGGCGCGGCCGCCGGACGGCGGCTCGGAGCTGTGGCCTTGACCGGCGCGGTCTTCTTGGCCGGCGCGGCCTTTTTGGCCGGCGCGGCCTTCTTGACGGGGGCGGCCTTCTTCACCGGGGCCCGCTTGGCCGGCGCCACCTTCTTGGCCGGCACCTTCTTGGCCGGCGCCTTCTTGACCGCGACGGACTTCCTCGCCGGGGCCGCCTTCTTGGCCGGGGCCGCCTTCTTGGCCGACGCGGCCTTCTTCACCGGGGCCCGCTTGGCCGGCGCCGCCTTGCGGGGCGCGGCGCCACGGCGGGCGACCGCCTTCTTCGCCGGGGTCATGGCCGAGCCCGTCCGCGGTCGGCGCTGGTGTCGATGTGCTTCATTTTGGGGTCCACCCTGCTCGGCGAAGGCGGCGACCATAGCGTCACCGCGAGTGGGGGGCAACAACGGCAGCCGGTGATCTGTTCCCGGTCAAGGCGGCTTTTCGGGTCCGAATACGCTGGAGTGCCATGCCCGCCGCCCCCTCGGAGGACGCGCCCTACCCCGACGTCGACCAGCAGGCCGATTACCCACGTCTCGAAGAGCGGATCCTCGAGTTCTGGGCCAGGGACAAGACCTTCACCTCGTCGGTGGAGGGACGCCCTGGGGGGGACAACGAGTACGTCTTCTACGACGGCCCGCCGTTCGCCAACGGCCTGCCCCACTACGGGCACCTGCTGACCGGCTTCGTGAAGGACGCCGTGCCGCGGTACCAGACCATGCGGGGCCGCCGGGTCGAGCGCCGCTTCGGCTGGGACTGCCACGGCCTTCCCGCCGAGATGGAAGCCGAGAAGGAGCTCGAACTACGAGGCCGGGCCCGCATCGTCGAGTACGGCATCGAGCACTTCAACGCGTACTGCCGTGCCCTGGTCCAACGCACGACCGACTCGTGGGAGCGCTACGTCACCCGTCAGGCGCGGTGGGTCGACTTCGCCGACGACTACAAGACGATGGACCTTCCGTATATGGAGAGCGTCCTGTGGGCCTTCAAACGACTGTGGGAGAAGAGTCTGGCCTACGAGGGGGAGCGGGTCCTCCCCTACTGCTGGGAGTGCGAGACACCGCTGTCGAACTTCGAGACGCGCCAAGACGACGCCTACCGGCCCCGTGAGGACCCGGCCGTCACGGTGGCCTTCGAGCTCG
>DATGGF010000632.1:0-3393 GCA_035308625.1 Acidimicrobiales bacterium
AGGGCCATCTCGCCCAGGACGTCACCGCGGCCGAGGGTGGCCAACCGGTACCCGCTCGCCGAGACCTCGACCTCTCCGCAGAGGATGACGAAGGCTTCGCGAGCCGCCGCCCCTTCCACGGTGAGAGGTCGGCCGGCCGCAATGTCCACCTCGGTGGCCAGACGGTCGATCCGGGCCAGAGCCCGGGCGCCGAGGCCGGTGAACAACGTCACGCCGGCCAGCTCGGTGCGCCGCCTGGTCGAGATGGACTCGGCCACGGGCCCATGATGACGGCCCGGTGTTGCCGGACCGTTACGGGCGTCTTACGGGAAACCGAACTCCGCCGAGCTGCCATCATGAGCCGATGGCTGCACCCACCGCCGTGCCCGGGGAGCGAGCCGGACGCGACGGGCCACTCGCCATCCGGTTGCTCACCCCGGCCGAGCTCCCGGCCGCGGCGGGCGCGGCGGCGCGGGCGCTGCAGGACGATCCCACCAACGTGGCCTCCTACGGCGACGACCCGTTGGTGCGCCTGGCCATGGTGCACAAGCTGTTCGTGGACGTGTTCGGCCAGACCACCGTGCCCCAGTACGGCGCGGTGGCCGGCGACTGCGTGGTGGCGGTGGCCGGGGTGGTGGCCCCGGGCCGGTGCGTGGGCACGATGATGGGCCCCATGGCGGCCGAGGTGCTGGCCGGACCCGAGCCTCCGCTGGGCGACCCCTGGCGCGCCTCGCGCTTCTGGGCCACGTGGGCGCTGCACGACCTGCCCGGAGAGCACTGGCACATCGGCCCGGTCGGGGTCGAGCCGGCGCTCCAGGGCATGGGCATCGGCCGCGCCGTGATGGAGGGCCTGTGTGCCGAGCTCGACGAGCACGGGCGCATCGGGTGGCTCGAGACCAACCGCGAGCGCAACGTCCGCTTCTACAGCGCGCTCGGCTTCGAAGTGGTCGACGAGGCGGTCGCGCTCGGCGTGCCCAACTGGTTCATGCGCCGCGACCCGGTGCCGCCGGGGCGCTGAACGCCAGCACCGACGCGGCGCCCCGGGCGCCGCAGTGGCTCAGCCGCCGCCGTCGACGGTGACGACCTGCCCGGTCAGGTAACCCGCCTCGTTCGAGCACAGGAAGCGGACGACACCGGCCACGTCCTCGGGCCGGCACACATGGCCGAAGGGCGACCCGGCATCGAGGGTGGCGATGTCGTCGATGCCCATGGCCCCTTTGACCAGCCGCCGCCCCATGTCGGTGGCCACCAGCCCCGGCGCCACCACGTTGACGTGGATCCCGTGCCGCCGCTCCTCGCGCGCGAGCGTCAGGGCGAGCGCCTCCAGCGCGGCCTTGGCCATGTTGTAAGGCGCGCCGTTGGCCGCCAGCATGCGGGCGGCCACGCTCGAGACGAAGATCACGTCGCCGCGGGGCCGCTGGCGCAAGGCCGGCACCAATAGCCGGCACAGGTGATGGGCTCCGATGGCATGGGTGCGCATCAAGCGGTCGACCTCGGCCGGGTCGGTGTCGACCACCGACTGGCCCCGGCTGGCGATCCCCGCTGCGTGCACCAGCACGTCGAGCTGCCCGAAGTCGGACAGCACGGCCGCGGCCATGGCCTCGTCCTCCTCGGCCACGTCCACCGACGCCTGGTACGCCCGCGCCGTCCGACCCAGCGCCTCCAGCGCCACCACCGTGTCCGCCGCCGCCGCCTCGTCGCGGCGGTAGTTGACGGCCACGTCGCACCCATCGGCCGCCAGCGCCAGAGCGCAGGCCCGGCCGATCCCCCGGCTCCCGCCGGTCACCAGGGCGACCCGGTTGCTCATGGGCGGCGGCGGCTCACGACGCGGGGCGGAACACGGGGACGTGGTAACCGTCGGCCAGCTCCTCGAAGACCACCTCGAGGCGCATGCCCACCACCAGTCCGTCGGGCTCGGTGCCCACCACGTTGGTCATCATCCGTGGCCCTTCGTCGAGGTCGACGACGGCAGCCACGTACGGCAGCTTGTCGCGGAAAGGTGGCAGGTCGTTCTGATGGACCACCGACCACGTGTACAGCGTCGCCCGCCCCGAGGCCTGCTCCCACGACACGTCGTCGGCCCCACAACGCGGGCAGAAGGGCCGGGGGTAGTAGTGGGCCTCGCCGCATGCGTGGCAACGCACCACGAGCAGGCGTCCTTCGGCCGTGGCGTCCCACCACGTCCGGGTGTAGTCGTCGGGGATCGGCAGGTCGTAACGAGTCGTCATCGGCGAAAGGGGGCGCCGGGCCTGGGATTGACCGTCCGGCGCACCGTCGGCCATGCTGCCCGGGTTCCGGATCCGGCGTCAACGTGGCGCATCGCCGGTGATGCGCCCTCCGGGCCCCAGGGAGGTCACGAGATGGGCATGCTCGACGGCAAGGTCGCCATCGTCACTGGTGCAGGCCGCGGTCTCGGCCGGGCGGAGTCGATGCTGCTGGCAGAAGAGGGTGCCAAGGTCATCGTCAACGATGTCGGCGGCGCCGTCGGCGGCGAGGGCACCGACAAGTCCCCGGCCGAGCAGACGGTGGCCGACATCAAGGCGGCCGGCGGCGAGGCGGCGGTCAACACCGACGACGTGAGCTCGTGGAGCGGGGCCGAGAAGCTCGTGGCCCAGGCCGTCGACACCTGGGGCCAGCTCGACATCCTCGTCAACAACGCCGGGATCCTGCGGGACAAGATGTGCTTCAACATGGACGAATCGGACTGGGACGACACCATCCGCGTCCACTTGAAGGGCCACTTCGCCACGTCCCACTTCGCCGCCATCCACTGGCGCAACCGGTCCAAGGCGGGCGAAGAGGTGTCCGGCCGCATCATCAACACGGCTTCGGAGGCCGGGCTCCTGGGCAACGCCGGCCAGGCCAACTACGGCGCGGCCAAGGCCGGCATCGCGGCCATGACCATCATCCTGGGCCGGGAGCTGGCCCGCTACGGCGTCACCGTGAACGCCATCTCGCCCCGGGCTCGCACCCGCATGACCGAGGAGCTCTTCGGCGAGATGGCCAAGGTGGTGGAGGGCAAGTTCGACGTCTTCGCCCCGGAGAACGTGGCGCCGCTGGTGGCCTTCCTGGCCAGCGACGAGGCGGCCGACGTGAACGGCCAGAACTTCGTCATCTACGGCGGCTCCATCTGGGTGATGCAGGGCTGGACTCCAGCCGGCGATCTCAAGCGCGACAGCCGGTGGACGCCGAAGGAGCTGGCCGACAACAAGGCCACCCTGTTCGCCACGCGCGACTCCGGCCTGCCCCCCTTCACCTTCTAAACATCCCGCTCAGACGGTTTTGTCCGTCGCGCCGGGGCCCGGCGCGTCTAAGTTGCACGGCAACGTCAGAGCGGGCGGGCGCGCCCAGGGGGAGGAACAGATGCGGAGAAACGCAGCAGCACCACGACTGGGCTTCGGGGCCCGCCGCGGG
>DATGGF010000633.1:0-8964 GCA_035308625.1 Acidimicrobiales bacterium
CGGCGCCTTGGTCGACGAGCAGCTCGCCCAGCGCGGCCACGTCCTCGTCCAGGCGACGCTCGTCGTTGGACTCGAGCACCACCACCAGGTAGGCGAGCGCCCGGTCGCGGACGTCGTCGGGGATGCCGAGGTCCAGGCCGACATTGGCCGTGATGGCCGACATGGTCAGTGCGTCGACGTACTCCAAGATGCGCGGTCCCACGCCGCCCTGGATGATGTGGGGAACCGAGCGAGTCACGTCGTCGAGTGAGGTGAACGGGGCGAGGACGGTGGCGGCCCACGCCGGGCGGGGATAGAGGCGCAGGGTGGCTTCGGTGACGAGGGCCAGGGTGCCTTCGGAGCCGACGATCAATTGGGTCAGGTCGTAGCCGCTCGACGACTTGGTGAATTTGCCGCCCGTCCGGATGACCTGGCCGCCGGGCAGGACCGCCTCCAGGCCGAGCACCTGGTGGCGCGTCACGCCGTACTTCACCGCCCGCATGCCCCCGGCGTTGGTGGCCACGTTGCCCCCCAGGCTGGCGCTCGACTCACCGGGGAAGACCGGGTACACGAGCTCGTGCGCGGCGGTGGCCTCGTCCAGCTCGGCCAGCGTCACGCCGGGCTGTACGACGGCCACATGGTTCTCGGTGTCGATCTCCTCGATCCGTCCCATGCGTTCGAAGGACACGAGCACGCACCCGGGCACGGGGACGGCGGCCCCGGAGAGTCCCGTGCCGCTGCCCCGGGCGACCACCGGGAGCCGGTGCTCCTGGGCCAGCCGTAACAGCTCGGCCACCTCCGCGGTGTCCCGGGGCCGGACGACGGCCAGCGGTCGCACCGGCGTGACGGTCAGCGCCTCGTCGTGTCCGTAGTCGGGGCCGATGGCCTCGCCGGCGAGCACGTGCTCCCGTCCGGTGACCTTGGCCAGCAGCTCGACGACGTCCATGGGCTCCTCCGCAACCGCGGCCCCAAAACTAGGCGGCGTGCGTCGCACGCGCCCCCGGAGTGGGGAAGGATCTCCGACATGAACTGGGTGGACTGGGTGCTGCTGGTGCTCGTCGCGTTGTCCGGCGTGCACGGGCTGCGCCTGGGGGCGGCCATGCAGGTGCTGTCGTTCGGCGGGTTCTGGCTCGGGCTCTTCATCGGGGTCCTGCTCACCCCGCCCATCGACCGCCACGTGCACGGCAACGTGGCCAAGACGGTGGTGGCGGCCGCCATCGTGTTCGGACTGGCCGGCCTGCTCGGCGGCCTGGGACGTCTGCTCGGCGCTCAGTCCAGCAACGCCCTCCAGCGATTGCGGCTGGGGCCGGTGGATTCGGCGGCGGGCGCGGCGGTGGCCGTGTTCGCCACCTTGGTCATCACGTGGCTGGTGGCGACCTTCTCGGTCTCCAGCCGGTTCACCAGCCTGAACGCGGCAATCACCGACTCGCGCATCATCCGGGCGATGGACAGCATCATGCCCTCGCCCCCCACGGTCTTCGCCCGCATCGAGTCGTTCCTGGCCAACGAGGGCTTCCCCGTCGTCTTCACCGGCCTGCCCCCGCAGACGGTGGGTCCGGTGGCGCTGCCCAGCGATGCGTCGGTGCGCGCCGCAGTGGTGGCGGCGGCACCGTCCACCGTGCAGGTGGCCGGTGCCGGCTGTGGCGTCATCCAGGAGGGCTCGGGCTTCGTGGTGGCGCCCGGGTACGTGGTGACGAACGCGCACGTGGTCGCCGGCATCGCCCACCCCTTCGTGGTCGACTCGACCGGCCGCCACAGCGCGGCGGCCATGTTGTTCGACCCCGAGCTGGACGTGGCCGTGTTGCGGGTGCCCGGACTCGGCGACCCCGCACTGCGGATCGACACGCAGACGGTGGGTCGTGGGGCGTCGGGGGCGGTCCTCGGGTATCCGGAGGGAGGACCGTTCACCTATGGAGCGGCCGGGGTGGAAGCGGCCTTCGAGGCCAACGGGCTCGACATCTACGGGCGCAACCAGGTCACGCGCTATGTGTACCAATTGGCCGCCGTGGTGCGGCCCGGGAATTCCGGAGGGCCGCTGGTCGAGCCGGACGGCACGGTGATCGGCGTCGTCTTCGCCCGTTCCACCACCGATCAGGCTGTCGGCTATGCCCTGGCCACTCCGGCGGTGCTGGTCGACGTGCACAAGGGCGAGGCCCAGCCGGTCAGCCAGCCGGTGAGCACCGGTGGGTGCGTGAGCAGCTGAGGCGCGGCCGGAGCGCGCGGGCCAGGCGATAAGAATGGTCGCTATGGGCCTACCCATCGAGAGCTACGCCATCATCGGCGACACGCATACCGCCGCGCTGGTGGGCACCGACGGCTCGATCGACTGGCTCTGCCTGCCCCGCTTCGACTCCGATGCGTGTTTCGCCAAGCTCCTCGGTGACGAGGGCAACGGCCACTGGCGCATCGCCCCGGCTGGCGCCCCGGTCGAGGGGACGCGGCGTTACCGAGGCAACACGCTCGTGCTGGAGACGGATTTCCGGACCGACAGTGGTGCCGTACGCATGGTCGACTGCATGCCTCTGCGCGAGGAACACCCCCAAGTCGTGCGCGTCGTCATCGGGCTCGAGGGTCAGGTCGACATGCGGATGGACCTGGTCATGCGCATGGGCTACGGCGCCATCTTGCCCTGGGTGCGGCGTTTCGACTGCCTGCTGACCGCGGTGGCCGGCCCCGACGCGCTGTCTCTGTGGTCCCCGGTCCGCACCCGCGGCCAGGACATGACGACGGTGGCCGATTTCACCGTGGCCGCGGGCGAGCGCATTCCCTTCGTGCTCACCTGGCACCCGTCACACGAGGACCCACCCCGGCCGGTCGACGCCCAGTTCGCCGTCGAGGACACCGTCACGTGGTGGGAGGACTGGGCCGGCTCGTGCAATTTCGACGGTCCCTGGGGGGACGCCGTGTTGCGTTCGCTCATCACCTTGAAGGCGCTCACCTACCACCCCACCGGCGGCATCGTGGCCGCCCCCACGACCTCGCTGCCCGAGACGATCGGCGGGATCCGTAACTGGGACTACCGCTACTGCTGGTTGCGCGACGCCACCCTCACCCTGGAGGCGCTCATGCGGGGCGGCTTCCACGAAGAGGCGCGGTGCTGGCGGGACTGGCTGCTACGGGCCGTGGCCGGGGACCCGTCGGAGCTCCAGATCATGTACGGGCCCGCGGGTGAACGGCGCCTGGAGGAGCGTGAGCTCGACTGGCTGGCCGGATTCGAGGGCTCGAAGCCGGTGCGGGTGGGCAACGCCGCCGCTGGGCAGTTCCAACTCGACGTCTACGGCGAGGTCATGTCGGCGCTGTACGAGGCGTGCCGGGTGGGGGACCCGATGAGCGACTCGGCCTGGGACCTCCAGGTGCTCCTGTTGGAATTCGTCGAGGCTCACTGGCGCGACCCCGACGACGGCATCTGGGAGGTGCGCGGTCCGCGCCGGCACTTCACCCACTCGAAGGTGATGGCCTGGGTGGCGGTCGACCGGGCCATTCGCTCGGCGCAGGAATTCGGCTTTTCCGGCCCCGTCGACAAGTGGCGGGGCCTGTGCGAGGACATCCACGCCGAGGTGTGCGCCAAGGGATGGAACGAGAAGGTGGGTGCCTTCACTCAGTACTACGGCTCGGACGCGCTCGACGCCAGCCTCCTCATGATCCCGCTGGTCGGTTTCCTGCCCGCCGACGACCCCCGCGTGGTGGCGACGGTGGAAGCGGTGGAGCGAGACCTCACCGAGGACGGGTTCGTCCTGCGCTACCGGGCCGAAGAGTCGGCGCAGGTCGACGGACTGACCGGCCACGAGGGCGCCTTCTTGGCCTGCTCGTTCTGGATGGCGGACTGCCTGTACCTCATCGGCCGTCAGGACGATGCCCGGGCCATGTTCGAGCGCCTCCTGTCGTTGCGCAACGACGTGGGCCTGCTGGCCGAGGAGTACGACGCCGTGCTCGGCCGCCAGGTCGGCAACTTCCCGCAGGCCTTCTCCCACGTGTCTCTGGTCAACGCCGCGTACAACCTGAGTGGCCACCCCATGGCCGACGAGCAGCAGCACCCGTCGGCGCTCACCGTTCTCCGGCAACTGGGTGGCCCGGCCCGCAGCCTCACCGGAGGCCGCCGCCGGCGCCGAGGAGGGCACAGCCGCCGATGAAGGCACTCACTGTTGTCCCGCTGTCGGCCGGGTCGGCTCGCCTCGACGACGTCCCCGAGCCGGCCGAGACCGACGGCGCCGTGCTCGTCCAGACGCTGGCCGTAGGGGTGTGCGGCACCGACATCGACATCGTGTCGGGGGCGTACGGCTGGGCGCCGCCCGGGCGCGAGCGGTTGGTGCTCGGGCACGAATCGCTGGGCCGCGTGCTCGAAGCCCCCGCCGACGGTGACCTCCACCCGGGTGACCTCGTGGTGGGCATCGTGCGCCGGCCCGACCCCGTGCCGTGCGGCAACTGCGCGGTGGGGGAATGGGACTTCTGTCGCAACGGCCAGTACACCGAACGCGGCATCAAGGAGCGCGACGGCTACTGCTCGGAGCGCTATCGCATCGAGCCCGACTTCGTGGTCAAGGTCGACCCCACCCTGGGCGGGGCCGGCGTGCTGCTCGAGCCGGCCAGCGTGGTGGCCAAGGCCTGGGAGCAGGTCGACCGTATCGGCAGCCGGGCCCATTGGTCCCCCAAGCGGGCGTTGGTCATCGGGGCCGGCCCCATCGGCCTACTGGCGGCGCTGCTCGGCGTCCAACGGGGGCTCGAGGTGCACGTGCTCGACCAGGTCACGAGCGGGCCCAAGCCCGACCTGGTGGCCGAGCTGGGCGCGACCTACCACACCGGTGCCCTGCGCGACGCGGGCGGCTCGCCCGACGTGGTCATCGAGTGCACCGGCGTGGGCTCGCTCGTCTTCGACGCCATGGGCCACGTGGCCTCGGGCGGTGTCGTCTGCCTGACCGGTGTGTCGTCGGGTGGACGCAGCATCGACGTCGACGCGGGGACGCTCAACCGCTCCATGGTGCTCGAGAACGAATCGGTCGTCGGGTCGGTGAATGCCAATCGGCGCCACTACCAGGCCGGGGCGGACGCGTTGGCGTCGGCCAAGCGCGAGTGGCTCGACGCCGTGGTCAGCCGGCGCGTGCCCATCGACCGCTGGAGCGAGGCCCTGGAGCGTAAGCCGGACGACGTCAAGGTGGTCATCGAGGTGGGCAGCTGAGCGCGCCGTCCACCCGGGAGATCGCGCCCGGGGTCATCGAGATCGACACCCAGCTCGGCGGGCGGGCCCGCGTCACCGCCGGCTACCTGCTGCCGGGCGACGCCCCTGTGCTGGTGGAGACGGGGAGCCAGTCGTCGGTGCCGACATTGCTCGCCGCGCTCGACTCGCTGGGGGTGGATCGCGGGGCACTGGCCGGTGTGGCGGTCACCCACATCCATCTGGATCACGCGGGTGGGGTGGGCGACATCGCCCGGGCCTTCCCGTCGGCCACCGTCTACGTGCACGAGAAGGGGGCTCGGCACCTGGCGGATCCCACCCGCCTGGTGGACTCCGCCGCCCGCGTCTACGGGCCCCTGCTCGACTCCCTCTACGGGCGCCTCGACCCCACGCCGGCCGAACGGATCCACGTGCTGGCCGACGGGGAAGAGGTGCGCATCGGGCCCGACCGGGTGCTCGTGACCGTCGACTCCCCGGGCCACGCCAAGCACCATCTGGCCCTGCACGACTCGCTGTCGGGTGTGCTCTTCGCCGGCGACGCCGTCGGCGTGCGGTTGCCCGACGCCGGGGTCCTGCGCCCGTCCACCCCACCCCCCGACTTCGACCTGGACCAGGCCCTGCACTCCTTGGGCCGCTTCGCCGAGCGCCGTCCGACGGGCTTGGCCCTGGCCCACTACGGGCTGCTCGACGAGCCGGGCGCGGTGCTGGCCGAGGCCGACGAAACGTTGCGGCGCTGGGCGGCGGTGGCCGAGCAGGCCTGGCGTCAGGGGGAGGACATCGCCGACGCGCTGGAGGCCGCCTTCGCCACCGATTGGAGCGGCGTGGCCGCGGCCGACCGGGAGAAGCTCGAGACGCTGAACGGCGTCCACTCCAACGCGGCCGGGTTCCGCCGTTGGCTCGACACCCGCGCCGGGACCGAACCTCGGGCCGGCTCGGGTCCCTGAGCGCGGACCTGGCACAATGGGCCCCCATGTCTCCCCGACTACGTTTCCCCGCCTTGGTCGTCGCGGCCGTGTCCCTGCCGCTCGCCGCCTGTAGCAGCTCGTCGTCGAGCTCGACCACCTCGTCGGGGTCCCACCCGTCGCCCTCCGCCACGGTGCAGATCAAGTTCGTGAGCTTCGAGCCCTCGAAGGTCACCATTCACGCCGGCCAGACGGTGGAATGGCAGTGGGCGGACTCGCCGGTGGCCCACAACGTCACCTTCTCCGGCTTCGGTACCCCCACCCAGGCCGACGGCACCTACTTCCACACCTTCGACACCGCCGGCACCTACACCTACCGGTGCACGGTCCACGCGACCATGACCGGCGAGGTGGTCGTCCTCCCCTGATCGCAGGCGGGCCGCCACGTCACCGCTGCGCTCCCCAGCCCTGCGTGTCCCGGTCGACCTCGGCCAGGGCCGCCCCATCGTGTTGCTGCACGGGTTCGCCATGCGGCCGGCCACCTACCTCGGCACCGTCGAGCTCCTGGCCCGCGGCAACCGGGTGGTCGTCCCCGACCTCTTCGACGTCCGCGGGCCGTGGCGGTACCAGTCGGTCCTCGACGCCTTCACCCGGACGCTCGACGAGCTCGAGCTCGAACGTGTCACCCTGATCGGCCACTCCTTCGGTGGCGGCATCCAGCTGGGATTCGCTTCAGCGGCTCCCGAGCGGGTGGTGGAGCTCGTCTTCTCCGACACGCTGGCCGTGTCCGACGAATGGGGCCTGGCCGACGAGGCGCTGCGCCACCCGCTCGGACTGGCCCGCCTGGCCACCTGGCCGGCGGCGACCGCCTTCGCCCACTCGTGGCTCCGTCATCCGCGCCAGATGTTGGGAGCAGCGGCGTGGGGCTTCCTGAGCCGGCGCGACGGTGACATCTCGGCCATCGCGCAGACCGACATCCGGTCCCACGTGCTGTGGGCCAATCGCGACTCGATCCTGTCGCGCGCCGATGGCCGGGCCTTCGCCGAGGATCTGGGTGCCACGTTCACGGTCGCCAGCCGGCCTGGCGGCGGCGCCATCGACCACGACTGGATGTTCCAGGACCCCGAGATCTTCGTGGCCCACCTCGAGGATCTCGACCTCGAGGTGCTGTCCGGCGAGCGCCCGGCGCCCTCCCCCTAGGTCGCCTGGCCGGAGAAGGTCACTCGGTGCGGAGCAGTTCGCCGGCAGGAGTGGCGGCGGCGAGACGTGCCGGCACGGTGGCGACCGCGTTGGCGAGGACGAGCGCACCTACGGCGACGAGCAGCAGCTGGCTCACCGGCACCGAGGTGGCGGGCACGGCGTAGATCTCGCCGGCGAACAGGCGCCAGAGGGAGCGACCGACGACGATCCCGATGGGCGTCCCAATGACGAGCCCCGCCAGCGCGATCAGCGACGCCTGCCAGGACACCACTGCTGCCAGCTGGCGACCGACGAAACCGAGCGTCTTCAGCAGCGCCAGATCCCGGCGACGACGTCGGACCGATGCGATGAGCAGGAGTCCCAACGCCGTGACAGCTCCCACGGCCAAAGCCAGGGCCAGGACCGAGGGGGTCCCACCCATGGCGCGGTAGTTCACGATCTCGGCTGGTTGCTGCACAGGCAAGACTGAGAACCCGCCGCCTCCGTTTGGGTCGTGGGCCATGATTCGCGTCGCGGCAGCGGCAACTCGTTGCAGCGAGGCCAAGCCCGCTGCCGGGGCGACCCCGCTCTTGAGGCGGACGGCGATGACGGGCGGGCCGTTCAAGTTCGGATCAGAGCTGAGCAGTGCCGCCTGCATGGCAGGAGGCTCGATCCCCACCGCGCCGACGGCGCCAGTGCCCATGGACGGGTGCAGCGTGGCACCGTTGCCGATGGCCGGCAACGTGGCCGTTCCGACGATACGCACCCGGGTCGGAGGCACGTAGATCGGGGCGTCCTGGGGAGTGCCGTACGTGACCACGACCGTGTCTCCCACCTTCTTGTGCAGCTGGGCCAATGTGGCGCCGCCCAGGACGACCTCATGATCGCCGGTCACCGCGTGGCCCGAGAGGATTGGCGGCTGCACCGGGGCGTTGGCGCGTGTGAGGAGGATCGGCACCGTTTGACCGTCGAAGCTGGCGTTCCCGAAATTGAATCCACTCCAGGCGGCCACGTCCGGATCCCGGCTGAGCAAGTTCTCCGCCATCGGCGGTACGTTCCCGCCTCCCGGCTGGGCGATGGCATAGCTCCAATTCCACCCGTACAGCTGTGGTCGCGACACCAACGTGTTCAGGCTGGAGGCAAAGGTCAGAGTGGCGACCACCACGGCAACCGACAGCGCCGCGCCGAGCAGCACGGAGCTCACCGGCACCGAGTCGCGCCCCGCGTTCCGTTCAACCGCGAAACGGATGCCGACGACCGACGGTGGGGGCATCCCGGCCCGCACGGCGGCCCGCACGGCGCCGGGAACTCTGCGGGTCTTCCACGACGGCCCGGAACGGCTCGGCGGGCGGGTCACGACCAGGGCCAGCACCGTCGACACGACACTCAACACCACGACGAACGAAGCCACTCCGCCCAGGAGGACGGTCCAGTCGAGATCGAACCCGGGTGCTGGGTCGATGCGCCGTACTGCCCCTATGGGCGCAATAGGCGACAGCGCCACTGCAACCACCGCCGCCGCCACCGCGCCAATGAAGATGGCCCCTATCGTGCCGAGGAGCGATCCGGTCACAGTCATGACCCGGTCCGCTCCCAGCGCACGCAAGACGTCGAGGTCACGGACGTCGGACCGGATGCGGCGGCTGATGGCTTGTGCAGTGATGAGGAGTGCGGCCAACAGCGCGATGAGGCCGAACACTCCAAGCGCGATCGACTCGGGTTTGACCGCTCGTT
>DATGGF010000634.1:0-1748 GCA_035308625.1 Acidimicrobiales bacterium
CCCAGCCGTGGCCGGTGGCGAGTGACACGGCAAGGCGTTGGTAGTCGGCCGCATCGGAAGTACGCCCGAACGTGAGCGTGTGGGCGAATACCACGGCCGCTCGGACGGCAAGGGCGACACCTCCGAGGACAGCAGCCCCCCGCCAGGGAATCGGCGTCCCCGTTCCGGCCACCGCCGGCGCCGGCGCCGAAAGGCTCAGGGCCGGAGCGTCCTCCACGGCTGAGGGACGCGCCGGCAGGGTGGATGTCGAGGTGCCGAATTCCGCCGCTGTCACGCCGTGCCCGCTCCGTGCCGTCAGTCGCCCGGATCGCGTACCCGAGCGCTAGGACAACGCCCGGCGCAGGTCAACATTTCGCTTCCCCTCGGATCACCTCCCGAAGGCGCGGGCGAAGAGGTCGAGGCGAGCCTGGGCCGCAGCCTTGGGGGAGTGGTGCTCGGCCACGGCCTGCCGCCCCCGCGCCCCAAGACGATGGCGTTCTTCGGGCGAGCGCAGGAGCTCGACCAACCGAGCGCCGAAACCGGCGCCGTCGGCCACCAGGGATCGGCGCAGATCGTCGTCCACGCCGATCCCTTCCATGCCGGCTGTGGACGTGAGCACCGGCAGGCCATGGGCCAGGGCTTCGAGTGTCTTGACCTTCGGTCCACTCGATGCCGGACACGGGAACGCGACCATCGCGGCCCGGCCGAGGACCTCGAGACTGTCGGCCACCGGGCCGACCACTTCGACACCGGCCATCGTCCCGACCTTCTCAGCGGGGAAGCCCCGCCCACCGAGGACGAGCCGGGCGCCGGGCAGCTCGTTGTGGGCCGCGGGCCAGGCCGAGAGGAGCGTGGAAAGGGCCACGGCGTTGGGCGGCCACGTCCAGTCCGCCAGCAACGCGGCCACCGGCTCTTCGACGGTCGCAATGGCGACGTCGGGGATGGGATGTGTGATCGGGACCGTGTGCGCCGGTTTGGCCAAGCCACGGCCGACGCGCTCGGAGTAGGCGAGCACGAGCTCGGCATGTCGTGCCGCGCGCCGCTCCCCGCGGGCCGACTGCACGTCGCGTAGCTGCACCTGGTGCACGCTGCGGGCGTCGAGCAGCGCGCGGTAGTGCAACGTGACGACGGAGCGCGGGAGACCGAGCACCGCGCTGGCCGACAGCAGATGGTCGGCGACGGGCACGGCGTCGTCCGGTGGCCGCCACCGCGCCGTTGCCGCGTCGCTCCGAGGGAGGACGAGCCCGCGCAGGTGTGCCCGCCACCGAGGACCGGCCGGCACGGGGTCGTAGTGCGCCCACCACGGCACAGGGCCCTCCGGCGACAGGGGGGACCGGTACCAGATCCACGCCTCGAGCTCGTGGCCGAGGGCAAGGACCGCTTCGCACCAGGCCCACAGGTCGCGGCCGGCGGCCGTGCCCTGTGGGTGGGGAAGGTCCGACGCGACGACGGCGAGGCGCACGGCCACTCAGTCTTCCGTTTGGCGAAGGTGCTGTTCGCCGGGCCGATCGTTGCCCAGGACCACGAAACAACGATTCGCCAATCCGGCAGATTGGGACTTTCGGTCCTACAACGAGCCCGAGAGCTGCCGAAAGATGCACCTACGGGCCCAGTGGGCGGGCTCGCGGAGTGGTGGCGGCACCACTCACGGCACCTGAAGGGTGGCGTCGATGCATCACTGTGACGGGACCTGGGTCGTGCACTCGGACGGCACGGCGGCGGCCTGCTCGGAAGAGGTCGAGGGCCGGCCCTGCGCGGGGTCGTCGGCC
>DATGGF010000635.1:0-1508 GCA_035308625.1 Acidimicrobiales bacterium
ACGCACGCCCGCGCTTTCGCGAAGCGGTCGAGCTCGTGCTCCAGGCCTGGACGCGGCCCGGGCCGTTCGCCTTCGACGGCGACTACTACCAATTGCCGTACGTCAACCCGTGGCCGCGTCCGCTCCAGCAGCCGCACCCGCCGGTGTGGATCCCCGGGCTGGGCTCGCCCAGCACCATCACCTACTGCGCAGAACGCGGCTTCGGCTACATGGGGGTGGCCTACTACGCGCCACCGGAGACCTTCGCCCGCCAGGCCTTCGCCTACCACCAGGCGGTGGCCGACGCCGGCCGCGTCTACGACCCCGAGCTGCTCGGCTGGCTCACCACCGTGTACGTGGCCGAGTCCGACGAGCAGGCGGTCGAGGAAGCGGCCCCCCATCTGGCCTACTTCCAAGGCAACCTGGCCGCCGGATTCGTCGGGCCGGGCAAGGTGTGGATGCCCCCGGGCTACATCGACCCCCCGGCGCTGGTCCAGTTCCTCTCAGAGCTGCGCGCCATGGTGGGCGGGCCGCGACCCGACGACCCGAAGGAGGCGGTGTGGCGGCGCTCCCCGCTCGTGGGGAGCCCAGAGACCGTGCGCGAGCGCCTGCTCGCCTACGTGAAGGAGCTACGCCTCGGTACCGTGCTGGCCTTGCTCCAGTTCGGCTCCCTGCCGGCCGACCTGACGGCACGCTCGGCCCGCCTGTACGCCAACGAGGTCGTCCCCTTTGTGCGCAGGGCAGCCGAGGAGCACTTCGCCTCGCTGCGCGGTGACCGGTGACGTCGGCGTCGTTGGCCACCCGCGCCTTCACCGTCACCGCCGGCGGTCACGCCGTGGCGCTGCTCCGCGGCGGCGAAGGACGCCCACTGCTGTATCTGCACGGCTTGTGCGACGTGCACGCCGCCTTGGCCCCCGACGAGCCGCCCCCCTTCCTGGCCGCGCTGGCCACGGCGGCCGGGGCGGAGATCCTCGCCCCCGCGCTCCCCGGCTACACCGGTTCAGGCGGCCTCGACGCCATGCACGACGTGGAGGACTACGTCTTCCACCTCACCGACCTGATCGACGCGCTGGACCTGGGCGGGGTCGATGTCGTCGGCCACAGCCTGGGCGGCTGGCTCGCCGCCGAGCTGGCCTTGCGTCGCCCCGACCGGGTGCGGCGGCTGGCTCTGCTGGCACCGCTCGGCCTCCACGTGCGAGGGCTCGAGGTCCCGCCCGTGTTCGGCGCTTTCGCCCCCCGAGGGATCGGGGGCTTTGGCGAGGCGCGCCGGCTTCTCTTTGCCGAGCCCGAGGGGCCTGCCGCCCTGGAGGCGCTGCCCGACGACATGGACCAGGACCACCAGCTTCGGTGGTTCGGCGGCTTGGCCGGAGCGGCGCGGCTCGGATGGAAGGCTCCACACTTCCAGAGCCGGCAACTCGCCACCCGCCTGGGCCGCGTGAGCGTGACCACGGTGGTGGTGGCAGCGGGGCAGGACCGGCTCGTGCCCGACACCGCCGCGCGCGCCTGGGTGGACGGCTTGGCTCGGGCGG
>DATGGF010000636.1:0-1857 GCA_035308625.1 Acidimicrobiales bacterium
GACGGGGTCGGCGGTGAGCGAGTACCGGATGGTGTCGCCGATCCCCTCCGCCAGCAGCGTGGCCATGCCCGCGGTTCCCTTGATGAGCCCGGCCGGCGGCGGCCCGGCTTCGGTGACCCCGAGGTGCAGGGGATGGTCGAAGCTCTCCGACGCCAGCCGGTAGGCCTCGATCATGAGGGGCACCGATGACGCCTTGACCGAGATCTTCACGTCGTCGAAGCCGACGTCGGCGAAGTAGGCGAGCTCCATCCGGGCCGACTCGACCAGAGCCTCAGCAGTGGCCCCGCCGAAGCGCTTGTACAGGTCGGGGTGCAGCGATCCCGCGTTGACGCCGATCCGGATGGGCACGCCCCGGTCCTTCGCCTCGGAGGCGACCAGCTTGATCTCGGCCTCCTTGCGCAGGTTGCCCGGGTTGAGGCGCAGCCCCTGCACCCCCGCCTCCAGGGCGGCCAGCGCCATCTCGTGGTGGAAGTGGACGTCGGCCACGATGGGCACGGGCGAGCGGGGCACGATGTGGGCCAGCCCTTCGGCGGCCGGCTCCTCGTTGCAGGTGCAGCGCACGATGTCGGCCCCGGCCGCAGCCAGGGCGTAGATCTGGGCCAGCGTGCCCTCGACGTCGGCCGTCTTGGTCGTGGTCATGGACTGCACCGACACCGGGGCCCCGCCGCCCACCGCGACGGGACCGACATGGATCTGGCGGGTGGGCCGGCGCTCGGCGGCGAGCTGGGCGGTGCGGGTCATCGGCAGCTCCTCGACACTTCCTTCCGGTCCCATTGTGCCGGGTCCGCGCCACCTGCCGGGCCGCCGGCCTGGCGGAGTCCCGTCAGTGGAACGGATTGGCCAGTGGGTGGGTGACGTCGAGGTAGAGGGCCGACACCACGACGAAGCCCAGGGCCAGCACGAAGACATAGGCCACCGGGAGGAGCTTGCGCACGTCGGCGTGGTACATGCGGCCCCTTCGGCTGCGGATGCGCTCGTACACGGCGATGACCACGTGCCCGCCGTCGAGGGGCAGCATGGGCAGCAGGTTCAGCATCCCCACGAAGATGTTGATGGCGATCAACACGAGCAGGAGCCCGCCGACCCCGGACTCGGCCCCCTGCACGGCGGTGCGCACCGCCCCATAGATGGACTGGATGCGGACCTGGCTGTGCTCGGAGGCGGTGGCCGCCTTGGCGTTGGTCAAGTCGTGCCAGTACTGCGACAGCCCGTGGGGCGAGAAGATCTGGCCCAGCGCCGACACCGATGCTGACACCTCGGTCCCGAAGCCGGTCACCGCATGGCCCACGCCCTTGAGCGGCCCGTAGCGGACCGGGAGCACCTCGAGCTCCACCCCGATGCGCGCCTTGCCTTTGTCGGTGCCGGCCGTGTCGACCGCCGGCGTCACCACCACCGTCGTCCGCGTGGCGCCGCGGGTCACACCGATGGGCACGGGCTTGCCCGAGTGGGCGGTCACGATGCGGGTGAACATGTCGGGGCCGGTGAGCCGGCGACCGTCCACCGACGTGACGATGTCACCCTGTCGCAGTCCGGCGGCCCGGGCCGGGTCGGCGCCGTTGCCCAGCGGCACGAAGCTCTGGATCCGCACCGTGCCGTTGGCCGGCACGACTCCGACGAAGGCGAAGAAGCCCCACAGGAGCACGAGCGCCATCAGCGCGTGCATGGCCGATCCGGCCACCGCCACCAGCAGGCGGTTGTGGAACGGCTGCTGCCGATAGGCACGCGGCTCGTCGGCGGGGTCGACCTCGTCGAGGTTGCTCATCCCGACGATCTTCACGTAACCGCCCAGCGGCAGGGCCTTGATGCCGTACTCCGTCTCGCCCCGTCGCACCGACCACAGCCGGGGCCCGAAACCGA
>DATGGF010000637.1:0-1742 GCA_035308625.1 Acidimicrobiales bacterium
AATTCAGGGCCCGATGCACCCTCGGTGCCCGGCCTCAGGCCCGGGCCAGGCGCTCGACCAGGAGCTTCCGCTGCACTTGCCCGGTGGCCGGCGTCCGGGGGATGGCGTCGACCACCTCGACGCGCCGGGGTTGCTTGAACGACGCCAGCCGGTCCTGGCAGTGGGCCCGCACCTCGGACAACGTGGGTGGGGCCCTTCCCGGGACGCCCACCACCACGGCGCAGACGACCTCTCCCCAGGTGGCATCGGGCACGCCCACGACGGCCACGTCGGCTACCGACGCCAGCTCTCGGACGACGGCCTCCACCTCGGCCGGCACCACCGCCTCCCCGCCGCTGCGCACGACCTCGCCCGTGCGCCCGACGATGGTGAGAAAGCCGTCCCCGTCCACGTCGGCCAGGTCGCCGGTCCCGAACCACCCGTCGACGAGCACTGAAGCGGTGGCTTCGGGGTCGTCGAGGTAGCCGTCGAAGACGGTGGCGCTGCGCACCCAGATCTGGCCCGCGTCATCGAGGCGGACAGCGACGCCCGGCGCGGGCACGCCACAACTCCCCGGCTTCCGGGTCATGTCGCCTTGGTCGAGGCACGTCACGGTGCCCGCTTCGGTCGATCCGTAGAACACCCGCAGGTGCGCATCGGGAAGCAAGGCGGCCATGGCGTCGAGGAGTTCGGGCGGCGTGGCCGACGTGCCGGTGTCGGCGAAACGCAGCGACGCCAGTCGGCCGGCGCCTCGGCTCGAGGACCTACCGCTCCCATCGAGGAGCCGTCTCCACACCGCGGGAATGCAGTTCAGGCGACTGGCGCCATTGCGCATCACCGCGTCGGCAATGGCTTCGGCATCGGGCGGAACCATCACCACCGTGTCGCGGGCCTGCCACTGCTGCAAGGCGATGGTCCAGGCGCCCATGTGGAACAACGGATAGGGGCAGACCATCGCCCCGCGCGGCTCGGGGAGAGCGCCGGGATGGGACCGCAGCCAGTTGGTCTGGTGCGAGAGGACGACGCCCTTGGCCTGGCCCGTGCTGCCACTGGTGAAGAAGACGACGTGCGGGTCTTCCCCGGACAACAACGCCGGTGCATCCAAGCGCTCCGGCGAGTACGCCGCTGACTGCTCGACCAGCTCGGGCAGGGAGCGGACCGAGACGTCGAGTGCCCGGGCCCCTTCGGCCCGAGGTTCGTCCGCCACCACCAGATCAGGGCAGGCCACGGGCAGGAGTGCCTGCACCTCGTCCACCCCGAACAACCCGTTGAGGGGCACGAAAACCGCGCCGAGCTTGGCCAGGGAGGCGAACAGCAGGACCGCCTCGAGCGATGTCCCCGTCCAACCGGCCACCCGTGACCCCGTGGCGATCCCGTCAGCCGCCAGGGCCCGGGCCAGACGGTTGGCGCCGGCTTCCAAAGCGGCGAAGTCCAGGACGCGGTCGTCCACGACCGCCGCGGGCCGATCAGGGGCGGCGCGCGCCGCGTTGGCGAAGATCTCGCCTACGAGCAATGGCAGCGGCATGCGTCGCCTGTCAGGCCGGCCCCGGTGTGCAGAACACTGATCTTGCAGATGTGGAACACTGTACTGGCCATGCCCCCACCCGCGCCGGTGCCCTCGACCCCGCCGCTCACCGACACACTGGCCCGACGGGCGCTCGAGCGCGCCGTGGCCGACAAGCAGGCCGGCATGGCCGAAGAGATGCAACGCATCGTCGAGTCCACTTTCGAACTGGTGGAGCGCACCGGCGACGTCGATCCCT
>DATGGF010000638.1:0-2774 GCA_035308625.1 Acidimicrobiales bacterium
GCGCAGCTCGTGGGAGGCATCGGCCAGGAACCGCCGCAGGCGTTCCTCCGAGGCGGCCCGGGCGGCAAAGGCCTGCTCGATGTTCCCCAGCATGGTGTTCAAAGCCACGCCGAGCTGGCCCACTTCGGTCCGGGCGTCGACATCGGGCACCCGTTGGGACAGGTCGCCGGCGGCGATGGCCCCCGCCGTCTCCGCCATGTCCCCCAGGGGCCGCAGCCCGCGGCGCACGATCCACCACGACAGTGACCCCAGCGCCAGCAGCATGGCCGCTGTCACCAGGCCTTCGATCCATACGAGCCGGCTGAGCGTCCCGTCGACATCGGTGAGCGGGATGGCCACCACCAAGGTCCCGCCGCCGGGGACGGGCTGAGCAAGCACCCGGTAATGGCCGGGGTTCCCGGTGGTACTCCGGGCGGAGAAGTACTGGGCCGTCGAGACCGGGCTCGAGTCGGAACCGGGGAGCGACCCGGGCAGTCGGGGCACACCCCCGGCGGCGGAGAAGAAGAAGGCGGGCTGGCCGACGATGGCGCCTGACGAATCGCGGAGCTCGCCGAAGGTGCCCGCCGGGATGCTCACGTCACCGGGGCGAAGCCGCACGAATTGGCTGCAGTTCAGCGACGGGCCACCACCGGCCGCCCCGAACTGCGAGACCTGCGCGCACGTGGTCAGGGCCTGGTTCACCCGGAAGGCGGCGCTGTCGAGCTGCTGGTCGACGCGGCCGTCGAGGAAGGACCCGAGCGAGTTGTAGATGACCACATCGGTGGCCAGGAGCCCGGCGGCCACGATCCCCACCAGGACCAGCAGTAGCCGGAGCCGGAGCGTCATTGCTGTTGGCGGGGGGGCCGCAGGCTGTACCCGACGCCCCGCACTGTATGGATCAGCCGCGAGCCGAGGGAGTCGATCTTCTTGCGCAGATAGCTGATGTAGATCTCGACCACGTTGGCGTTCCCGTCGAAGTCGTAGTTCCACACCCGGTCGAGGATCTGGGACTTGGACACCACCCGGCCCGCATTGAGCATGAGGTAGTGCAGGAGCTTGAACTCGGTGGGTGTGAGGTCGATGACCGCGGAGCCCCGGTACACCTCGTGGCTCTCCTCGTCGAGCTCCAGGTCGCCCACCACGATCCGGGCGCTGTTGGCCCCGTCCCCGTTGGCCCGCCGCAAGATGGCGCGGATGCGCACGATCAGCTCCTCGACGCTGAACGGCTTGGTCATGTAGTCGTCCCCGCCCAGGGTGAAGCCGCGGAGCTTGTCGTCGAGGGTGTCGCGGGCGGTGAGGAAGAGCACCGGGACCCGGCCGCCGATGCCGTCGCGGGACATGCGCTCGAGCACCTCGAACCCGGTCAGGTCGGGGAGCATCACGTCCAGGACCACCAGCTGGGGGCGGAAGCGGCTGATGGACTCGAGCGCGTCACGCCCGGCGTTGGCCACCTCCACCTGGAGCCCTTCGTATCGCAGGGCCATCGACACCAGATCGGTGATGCTGCGCTCGTCGTCGACCACGAGGATGCGAGGGGACGGGCTGGTGGCGGCGTTGGTCATGGGGTCGACCTCCTGACCCCATGGTGGTGGCCGCGTCTGTGGATCTCCTGTGAGATGGCTGAAGATCGAGGCGGCCGGAGAATCAGGCGGAGCGGGGGAGTCCCTGGCGCTGGGCCTTGGCCAGCCGGCGCGCCCGGGAGGCGGTCGGCGCCTCACCGGCGACTGCCGCCGGAGGCTCGTGCTTCGGGCCGTCTGCCGAGCTCGAGCAGTCGGCCAGGGTGGCATCGATGAGCCGCACGATCTCGTCGCATCGCTCGCCCAAGGTCATCGTGGCCTCCCGTTGTTGCGTCTTTCACATCATCGGGATGGCCCCCACCGGACTGAAGAGCGCTAGGTCCGCACAAGCAGGGACTTCCGGCCCTCGGTCACGTCCCGAGCATCGTGAGTGGTCGTTTCGGCCACAGGTAGTGGCGGCCTCCCCGACCGGGCGCCGCTGGGCACGATCCGGGCGGGCTCCTTTCCGGCGCGCTTGACTTGCTCCGACTCGCTGCCAGGGAGGCTGCCCGTGACCCCGCCGCACTCGGACCTCGAAGATCGCATCGAGCTGCGCGCGCTCGTCGAGGAGTACGGCCGGGCTGTCGACGCCAAGGACGTACCGGCCGTGGTGGCGCTGTACACCGAGGACGGGCGCATGCTCTCGCACCTCCTGCCCGGGACCGAGGTCGAGCCCTTCATCCGCACCGGCCACGACCAGCTCCGCCGGGCCCTCGATGCCGGCCTGGCCATGTACCTGCAGACCACGCACATCATCGGCGGCCAGGTGCTCGAGCTCGAGGGGGCCACCGCCCGGGGTTCGACGGTCTGTCTGGCTCACCATGTCTACGAGCCCCCGGACGAGCAGGGGCGCCGGCTTCTCGTGATGGCCATTCGCTACGAGGACCGCTACGCCCATCGGGGCGGCTTGTGGCGCTTCTCCGAGCGTCGCCTGCGCCTGGAGTGGCGCGAGGACCGGGCCCTGGAGGAAGGCCGGTGAAGATCGCCGTGCTACCCCCGGCCCGGGCCGGGGTGTGTGCCGACCCCGACTGGGTGGTGGGTTACGCGCAACACGCCGAGGCGTGCGGGTTCGAATCGTTCGTGGCCATCGAGCATCCGCTCGTCATCTCGACCTACACGAGCCGGTATCCCTATGCCGACTCGGGGCGGATGCCGCTCCCCGACGACTGCCCCATCCCCGACCCCCTCGACCTGCTTGCCTTCGTGGCCGCCCACACCACCAGGCTCGGGCTGTCGACC
>DATGGF010000639.1:0-3652 GCA_035308625.1 Acidimicrobiales bacterium
GATCGGCACCGGGGGAGGTATCGGACACGTCATCGAGTACCGCGGAGCGGCGCTCCGATCACTGTCGATGGAAGGCCGCATGACGGTCTGCAACATGTCGATCGAAGCGGGCGCCCGAGCCGGCATGGTGGCGCCGGACGCCACGACGTTCGCCTACCTCGAGGGACGACCGCACGCGCCATCGGGTCGAGCCTGGGAGGAAGCACTCGCCGATTGGCAAGCGCTGACCACGGACGAGGGGGCTCTCTTCGACCGCACGGTCCACATCGACGCCACGGAATTGCGTCCACACGTGACATGGGGAACCAACCCAGCTCAGGTCGTGCCAATAGACGGATCGGTGCCCTCTCCCGACTCCTTCGCCGAAGTAACCGAGCGCGAGGTGGCTGAGCGGGCGCTGCAGTACATGGGTTTGCAGGCCGGTACCGCCATGCGAGACGTGACTGTCGACACGGTGTTCATCGGCTCCTGCACGAACTCCCGGATCGAGGACCTCCGGGAAGCCGCGTCAGTCGTCGACGGACGCCACGTACACCAAGGCATGAGGGCGTTGGTAGTCCCCGGGTCCCACCGGGTGCGAGCACAGGCCGAGGCAGAGGGGCTCGACAAGATCTTCCTGGCCGCCGGTTTCGAGTGGCGCCAGCCCGGGTGTTCGATGTGCCTGGCCATGAACCCCGACAAGCTGGCGCCCGGCGAGAGGTGTGCGTCCACCTCTAATCGCAATTTCGAAGGCCGTCAGGGACGAGGAGGTCGCACGCACCTCGTGTCCCCGGCCGTGGCGGCGGCTACCGCGGTGGCCGGCCACTTCGCCACCCCACAGGATCTGGGAGTAAGGGCGTGAAGCCGGTGCGCGTGGTGACCGGCCGAGCCGTCCCGCTGGATAGGTCCGATGTCGACACCGACCAGATCATCCCATCGGACTGGTTGAAGCGAGTCGAGCGCACGGGGTTCGGAGCCGGACTGTTCTCCGAGTGGCGGGACGACCGCAACTTCGTGCTCAACGACGAGCGCTTTGCCGGGGCGAACATCCTCGTGGCAGGGCCCAACTTCGGGACAGGGTCGTCCCGGGAGCACGCGGTGTGGGCTCTCATGGACTACGGGTTCGAAGCGGTCGTGTCGCCCCGGTTCGCCGACATCTTCCGCAACAACTGTACGAAGCAGGGCCTGCTCCCAGTGATGGTCGACGTCGAATTCGGACGGATTCTCCTTGACGCGATCGAGGCCGATCCACAGCTCGAGCTCACCATCGACGTTGCCCAGGGAACGGTGGAAGTGCCGGCGGCAGGGCTCGCCACCTCGTTCCCCATGGACGAGTTCACCCGCGAGCGGCTGCTGAACGGGTGGGACGACGTCGGCCTGACGCTACGTCACCAGGATCTGATCGAGCGCTACGAGACAACCCGGCCGGGCTGGATGCCAGCGGCCGCCATACGCTGATCGCCCCCTGATCAGGGCCCGATCTCAACCTGGCGCTGCTCGTTTCGGGCGCGGATCCGGACCAGCCGGTTCACCGCAGCCAGATAGGCACGGGCCGAGGCTTCGACCACGTCCGTCGACACTCCTCGGCCCGACACCTTGAGCCCGTCCGATTCGAGCTGGACGACGACGTCTCCCAGTGCGTCGACACCGCCGGTAACCGACGACACGTTGAACCCGATAAGGCTGGACTGCACCTTGGTCGCCTCCCGGATGGCAGTGCAGGCGGCGTCGATCATTCCGTTCCCCTCGGCCGTCCACTCCACCTTGTCACCCGACCGGCTCACGACAACCCGGGCTCGGGGCATGCCCACAGTGCCTCCGGAGACCTCGAGCGCCTCCAACTTGAAACCTTCGACCAGATCGTGACCGAGCTCCTCGGCGACGATCGCCTCGATGTCGGCCTCGGTGATCTCGACCTTGCGATCGGCCAGCTCCTTGAAGCGGGTGAAGGCCTGGTTGAGCGCGTCGCCCCTGATGTGGATGCCCATCTTCTCGAGTGTGTCGCCGAAGGCATGACGACCCGAGTGCTTCCCGAGCACGATCTGGCTCCCCACCTGTCCCACGGTGGCGGCGTCGATGATCTCGTAAGTAGAGCGATCGGCGAGCACGCCGTGCTGGTGGATCCCCGACTCGTGGGCGAAGGCGTTGCGTCCAACAACCGCCTTGTTGTACTGCACCGGATAGCCGGTCAAGCGGGCCACGATGCGCGACGCCCGAGCCAGTTCCTCGGTGCGAACGGTGGTCGACACTCCGGGGAACTGGTCCCCGCGGATGCGGATAGCCATGACCACCTCTTCCAGCGCGGCGTTGCCGGCCCGCTCTCCCAGGCCGTTGACGCACACCTCGACCTGCCGGGCCCCGGCCTGAACGCCAGCCAGGGTGTTGGCCGTGGCCAGCCCCAGATCGTTGTGACAGTGAGTGGAAAGGATGTAGTCGCCGGGAACCTGTTTGCGGATGTGCTGGATCAGCGCGCCGAAGTCCCACGGGATGCCGTAGCCCACGGTGTCAGGGATGTTGAGCGTGGTGGCGCCGGCCTCCACGGCTGTCGCCAGGACCTCGAGCATGAAGTCGAGCGGTGTCCGGGTGGCGTCCTGCGGGCTGAATTCGACGTCGTCGGTGTGCTCGCGGGCCCGCCCGACCCCGTTGCGGGTCTCGGCCAGCACCTGCGCCTGGGTCATCTTGAGCATGTGCTCCATGTGCTGAGGGCTCGTCGAGATGAAGACATGGATGCGGGCCTTGGCCGCATCCCGGAGCGCCTCCCAGCACCGATCCACGTCGGCCAGCTGGGTGCGCGAAAGGCCGCAGATGGCCGGGGCGCCGGCCTCCGTCCCGACCGACCGGGCAATGGCCTGGACCGCCTCGAAGTCGCCGACGCTGGCCACCGGGAATCCCGCTTCGATGTAGTCGACCCCGACCCTGGCCAGCTGCTCGGCGATTTCGAGCTTCTCGGCCGCGTCGAGGGAGATGCCGGGCGACTGCTCACCATCACGCAGGGTGGTGTCGAACACGATCAGATGACCGGGGTCGTGTCCCACGGGCGGTCGGCTGGTCTGCTTGTGTTCGTTGGTCGTCATCTTCCGTCACTCCCTCGTCGGTGTCCCTCGTGCCACCCGGTTCGCGCCCAACAGAAAGCCCCCTGGCCGGATGGCTCAGGGGGCGGCTCGGCGAGCGCGATGGGGCGCTCGCCGTCAGGTAAGCAGCAGGTCCTGGGGGCAGTAGCGCTCGCGCATGTCCCCAATATGCTGGCAAAAGCGGCCGAGCTGGTCAAGCGAGGTGGCCGTGCTGATCAAGCAGCGGGTCAAGCAGCGGGTCAAGCGAGGTGGAGGGACCCGGGATTTCGGCCTCGCTGCGGCCAGGCCGGCCCCCGGCGACGCCAACGACAGGAGAGGCCGATGGGACGAGCAAATCAGGCAGACGGGCCGGCACGACGCCGGCGTGGAGGCTTCAGGCGCATCGTGCGCTTGGCCCTGCGGTTGGGGCTGGTCGCCGGTGTGTTGGCGGCCGTACGGAAGGCGGTCACACGTGGGGCTGACCAGCCCGGGGGAACGTCCGGTGTTTCGACAACCATGAGCTTCGACACCTGGCCCGCCGTCCCTGAGGCGCCGAGCCGGCGCCAAGGCTGAGAGCGTCGCTGCCCCGGAGCCGCTAGACCGACGTGATCCGGTGGATGTCG
>DATGGF010000640.1:0-8262 GCA_035308625.1 Acidimicrobiales bacterium
ATCTAAGGCCGCCTGCCTCACGCCAGGATCCGGAACGCCTCCTCGTCCAAGGGGGACATGACCAGCGTCGTCAGGCGCATGCTCGAGTGCCGCCACACGCCGTCCTCGAGCCGGTATTCGTCGTCCTCGTAACCGACCATCCACCAGGAGCGTCCGTCGGGCGTCCGGCAAGGGGAGATGAGGTCCCACCGTCCTGAAGCCCGGGGCGGGTCCACGTCGATGCGGGGCTTCACGAAGAGATGGCGCGAGAAGGTCAGGGTGGGTGCCCGTAACCGGTCGGCTATGGCATCACGGCCGACGGCCACACCGAGAGTCGGCCCGCCGTCCCACGCGGCATCTTCGGTGAACAGCTCGGCGGCGGCCATGGCCAGGGAGTCGAGGGTGGAGGGATCGACAAGAGCCCCCCGTGCGAATCGGCTGTCCACCAGCTCCCCGTAGCGAGCCTTCAGTTGGTGGATGGCCAGCACCGCTTCGGTCGCGGCCAACCGCTGCCGGAGGACTGCCACCTCGGCTACGAGCTCATCGAGCGTGGTCATGGCGAACCCCCGCGCTCGTCAGTGCGGGATCAGCCCAGGACCTGCACGGCGCTGACGTACCACCCACCGGTAGGGGCGGTCACCACGGTCAGCTGGTACAGCGGGTCCGTCGGCGACGCGCCACCCGGGGGCCCGAAGGCACAGGTAGCCGGCGTCGCCGTGTTGCACCCCCGGTCGATGGCCATGCCGGAGTGGAACGGATTGGCGAAAAGCGTGGTGACGGCCTGCTGCGTGGCCACTCGCAGGGCGGTGGGCTGGTCGCCCCGGCTCCAGGCGGCGATGAAGGCCTGAGCCGCGACCTCAGCCGTCGGTTGCGGGGCGGCGGGCACCGTCACGGCGATGGTGGTCGTCGTGGGTGTCGTGGTGGTCGTCGGAGGCAGCGTGGTCGTGCTCTGGCTGTTCGGTGGGGTGGTGACCGATGTGTTGGTGGAGTCGGCGCCCTTGGGCGTGCTCTTGGCATGGAAGGCGGCGTAGACGATGCCGAGTGACACCGACGCGACCACGGCCGCGCCCACCCACCGCCAGGCCGCGCCCGGAGAAGTTGTCCTCGGTTGGACTGGTCGCCTGGGCCGGGCGGGGGGAGTGTCGACGAGGGGGGCAAGGAGGTCGACCGGCTCGGCAGCGAGTTCTTCCGTGGCTGGGATGAGCAGCGCGGCCGGTGAAGCTGACCCGTTCGTAGCCTTCGGGGCCGGTGGCGCCAAGATCCCCATCTCGAGATGCGGCAGCGGCGGGGCCACGACACGGGCCGGCGGTGGCGGCATCACCTCGACGGCGGCGGGTGGAGGAGCCATCACCTCGACGGCGGCGGGCGGCGGAGGTGGCGGCGGAGCCAAGTCGACCGGCGGCGGAGGGGCAACCGGGAGGTCGGTGAGCACGGGCGATGCCGGGCGCGTTTCGACCGGCGCCGGCGGGGCCATCGGCACGGGAGCGCGCGCGGCTGGGGCACGGCGGATGAACGGCTCGTCGGGTACCGGCGGGAGCAAGCGGACGGGCTCAGTCACGACGGGCGCACGGGGTTGTGTCCGCTCGGGCGGCGTGATGGGTTCGTAGACGATCGGCGCCGGCGCCGGCGGCGCCATGGGCAGCGTTATCGGCCCGATCGGCGGTGGAGGCGGTGGCGCAGTCGGAGGTGGGGGAGCAGCCGAAGGCGGTGACGGTGGCGAGGCGGCCTCAGCCGGTGGAGGCGGGGCGGGAGCCGGCACGGGCACCGGCACGACTTCGGGGATCGGCGCGGTTGGCGCGCTGGCCGTCGGAGGTGGCGAAACGTCGGCCGGGGCGGAGTCGTGAGACGGCGCGAGCAAAGGCGGCGCCGTTTCGGCGAAGACCGGAGGCGGGTCCTCCGACTCGACTCCCCAGTTCCGGACCCGCGCCGTCGGGCGACCACCCACGAAGTACCGGGCCTCGTGCCGCCGGAACGGATCCCGGCGCCAACCGTCCTCGCGTTCCACCGTGAGCAGTGGCCTCTCTCTCGCAGCGACGGGCCCCCCGACCCGTCCCTAAGAGGCTACTGCCACTCCGAGTGCTATTTGGACCCGCCGAGGGTGGGAAATGGCGGTTCGGGAGCGATCGGAACGGGCATCACCGCCCCGGTCACGCCGGCCGCCTGGAGGCCGGAACCTCACCGGGGCACGCTGCCGCACAGGTCGTGATGCTGCCCGTAGTCGTCGGCCGCCGGCACCATGCCAGCCGGCGAGGCGCCCGGCGGAAACACACCGACGGTCCCGTGGCTGTCGACATAGATCGTGTAGTGGGTCGAGCGGGGTAGCGCCCGCAGCCAGGGGCCACCGCTCTGGCCGCTACTCGTGCTGGTGGCGGAGAGCGCGGCGAGATCGGGAGGCGGCATGCCGATCTGTGCCTCGTAGAGCTGCACCGCATTCTCAACGCTGTCGGCATCGGCGTTGCAGGCGGTGGCCAGCGCGGCACGGTCGATGGAGATCGGTCCGGCGGGAGTCACCGGCCCGCCTGAACCGCCGGCATGCGTCGTCGTGGGGAATAGGCCCGGGGGCACCGTGATGCCGGTGCTGGTGAGGCGGCTGACCGTCAGAGCCGCGGTCACCCCGAGGATGACCACGACCATGAGGATACCGAGCAGTCCCCGGCTCAACTGGGGCGCCCCGGTGTCGATCTCGAGTACTTCGCTACCCACGTGACCTGAGGCACGGCTCGAGATTACGACGGCGGGGCGCTTCGGCCTCGGTGGGCTGGGCACCGGCCGCTGAACGTTCTTCGAACCGTCAATCGTGACGATGTCGATTCTCGAGACACCCCGATAGGAATTGGTCGACCGGCACACCCAGGGGGAGGGCGTTCATGGTCGTTCCCAGTCACCGGCCCGTAGGGACTCCTGCCACGACGAGACGACCCCGGCGCCGCCGCGCCGTGGCCCCGCCGGCCCCGACGGGAACCGTGCGCACGATTGCGCCGGGAGGACAACCAGTTCGCCGCCACATCGCCGTGACGCGAGATATGGACGGCGTGCTCGTCCTCGGTCTGCGTTAGGCGCTAGCCGGAGAAGACGAGGGCTCCGTCGTCGATCGGAGCCATCTTGGTGGCACGGACGTCGCGCAGGTAGCTCTGACGCACCTGCCACGGCATCGCCGATCCCTGTCGAGGCAGCAGGTGGGCCGAGCGGCGGATGTAGCCGGAGTCGAGCCCCATGATGGGTGAGCTCACCACCGTGGCGTCGTCGTTGACCGGGGCACAGCGACGGAGACCGCGCCGGTGCATGTGGTTGAGCAGCCGGCACACATACATGGCGATCAACTCACATCTCAGCGTCCACGAGGCGTTCGTGTACCCGATGGTGAAGGCCAGGTTGGGGATGCCCTCGAGCATCATCCCCTTGTAGGTAAGACGGCCCGGCAGCTCCAACTGCTCCCCATCCACCGCGATGGCCATGCCGCCCAGAAAGAGCAATTCCAGCCCGGTGGCCGAGACGACGATGTCGGCTTCGAGTTCGGTGCCCGACCGGAGGAGGACCCCGCGAGATGTGAACCGGTCGATCTCATCAGTGACGACCGAGGCCCGCCCGGCGCGGATGGCCCCGAACAGATCGCCGTTGGGGGCGAAGCAGAACCGCTGGTCCCACGGCTCGTAGCGCGGGGTGAAGTGGGTGTCGACGTCGTAACCCGGTGGGAGTAGTCGCTTCTGCTCCGCCCGCAGGACCCGCTTGACCAGCCGGGGGTGACGCCGGGCCAGCCGGTAGGAGCCCTGCATCGACAGCAGGTGCAAGAAGCGGGCCGGTACCGACCACCGCGTCGGCAGCAGCCGGCGCAACAGCTCGTCGACCGGGCTGGGGTTGGGTAGCGGCGCTATGTAACTGGGGGAGCGCTGGAGCATGGTCACATGCCGGGCACGCTCGGCCAACGCGGGGACCAACGTCACCGCGGTGGCGCCGCTCCCGATGACGACTACCCGCCGGCCCTCGTAGTCGAGGTCCTCGGGCCAGTGTTGGGGATGGACGACGGTGCCGGCGAACTGGTCGAGCCCCTGGAAGTCGGGCTGGTAGCCGTGGTCGTAGCGGTAGTAACCGGTACAAGCAAGGAGAAAGCCGCAGGTGATCTCCACGCGGACGCCGGTGCCCACCAGCTCCACCTCGACCCGCCACTTCGCCTCGGCGTTCGACCAGTCGGCTCGCACCACCCGGTGGCCGAACCGGATCCGCTTGTCGACTCCGGTGGCCGTTGCCGTGTCCTTCAAGTACTGGAGGATGTCGGGCCCATCGGCAATGGCCTTGGCGCCGGTCCAGGGACGGAACCCGTATCCGAGGGTGAACATGTCGGAGTCCGAGCGGATCCCCGGATAGCGGAAGAGGTCCCACGTCCCACCCACGTCGTCGCGTCCCTCGAGCACGACGTACGAAGCCCATGGGCACTTCGACTCGATGTGGTGCGCCGTGCCTATCCCCGACAAGCCGGCGCCCACGATGACGACGTCGAAGTGGTCCACCTCGCCTCCGGTCAGGCGGCCGAATGGGCCAGGTTGGCCCGGAGCACACCCTCGTCGCCGAACAGGCTGGCGCGCCACTCCTCGATGAGGGCGGTCGTGTCGCGGTCGTCGGGGTGGAATCCGCGACGGTCGTACTCGCGCAAGCGGTCCCACATCGCACGCCCCATGACGGGTGAACCGCGGAAGCGTTGCCAGCTGGCCCGGAGGTTGCCGCGCCGGTAGGTGGCCCGGTCGAAGGCGAGCGACAACACCATCTGCACCGTGATCCCGACGATGAAGCCGACCCGGAGCGCCTTCATCGTCCACACCCGCATGCGCTCGGTGCCGCCCACGGCACGGTAGACGTCGAAGGCCACGGCCTTGTGCTCGGACTCCTCGAGGGCATGCCACAGGAAGAGGTGCTGGATGGCCGGATGGCCCACGGAGGCCCGCACCTCTTCGTCGGTCATGAGCATCTCGGCCAGGGTGGCAGTGAAGTGCTCCAGCGCGGCGGTGGCGGCCAGGTTCGACTTGGGCGAGAGCACCCGCTCCCGGAATTTGAGCCCGATCTCGGTGATGCGCTCCACCCGTTTGGTCGGGTACCCGAGCTCAGCCAGGCGGTCGTTCAGCACCCGGTGCTCGCGGCCGTGCACGGACTCCTGGCCGATGAAGCCGGCCACCTGCCGTCGCAAGACCGGATCGGTGATCTGGTCGCGGAAGCGACGGACCGAGCGGACGAAGAATTCCTCGCCGTCGGGGAACACCGCCGACAGCGCGGCCATCAGGTGGCTGACGATGAGGTCGCCGTCGGCCGCGTAGTGACGCGGGAGCCCCTCGAGCGTCTCCGCGAACGAGACACGACGGGTGGGAATGGTGCGACCGGGGTCGCCGGTGGTGGTCATGGCGTTCCGCCTCCTTGCCTGGACCGTCTCTGGGGCACCTTAGATGATTTGAGTAAAACCTTCAAGTCCTCAAATCTGCATGGTAGGCTGATTCCGTGGATCCCCTGACCAAGGGCGCGCAGACCCGGCGAGCTGTGCTGGACGCCGCCATCAGCCGCTTCGGGCGGCAGGGGTTCCGGGCCACCTCCGTGGCCGAGATCGCTCGCGACGCCGGCGTGGGCGGCACCGTGGCCTACGCCTATTTCCCCAACAAGCAGGCCCTCTTCCTCGCCGCCATCGACGAGGACGCCGCCGCCGTCATCACCGAGGGACTGTGGCAGGTGACCGGAGACACGGGCCTGCCCGGGTGGCGCCAGGTCCTGCTCACTTCCCTGGTCCAAGCGGTGGAACGCCACCCGTTGGCCCGTCGGGTGCTGGCGGGGATGGAGCCCGGGCTGACCGAGCGGGTCCTCGAGATCCCTGCCCTGGCCGAGCTGCGCAAGGCCTGCGCCGAGCGTCTCCGCCTGGAGCAGATGGCCGGCACGATCCGCCACGACCTCGATGCGGCGGTGATCGGCAACGGCCTGGTGACCTTGACCCTGTCGCTGCTCATGTCCGTGGTCCAGCTGGGACCAGGGGTGGCCGCCGCCTACGCCGACGACGTGATCGCCGTGCTCGAGGCGGCCCTCGATCCTCGCACCGCGCCTGACCTGGGCTGACACCCCATCCGGGGCCGCCCCGCGGCTCAAGGGCGCGGCCCGAAGTGTCGATACATACCCGTAGCGGCACCACGCCGCCTATGACCGCGCAGGGGAGGCGGGCCAATGTTCGTCAGCCTCGGCTGGGTGTTCCTCGGGATCGCCGGCACGGCCAGCGCCGGGCTCGTCGTCGGCTTCGTCCGCCGGGCCTGGTGAGCCCGGGAAACCGAGGCACTTCGAACTGAGCTCGGGCTCAGGGGCCCGACGGCGCGTCGACGCGCTGGCGACGCCGACTCCACCATCCGGCGCCGGCCACGACGGCGGCCGCGGCGAACGGGAGCAGGAACGGGTCGATCACCGCCCGGAACCGCGGCACGGCCTGGAGCACCACCGTACTTACCCACAAGATGGCCGGCGCCAACTTCCACGCGACGGGCACACGCCTGGCCGCGGCGGTGGCCAGCCCGCCCAGGGCGAGAAGCAGCAGCATGAGCCCGCTCACCATTTCTGCCGTTCCCCATGGACCGGGGACGCCGTACTCGGAGGCCGTATCGGCGCGGATCTGGCCTACCGGCTCGAGGTCTAACAACCGGCGGCTGTTCTCGTAGGCCACCTTGACCACGTACGCCGGATGCGCCGACGCGTAGTGCAGCGCGGCGAACTGCAACAGTGCATCCGTCTGTACCTCTGTCGCCCGCGGATGATCCCGCAGCAGTGCGGCGTCCGCCGGGTCCAGGTTGGCTGGCCGCCACGCGGCGGGGAAACGCGCGTCGTGGGCCGAGGTGGCGTTGTAGGTGCCGGCCAATACGTAACCACTCTGGGTCGTGACCGGCACCCAGGCGTGCAGTGACAGCCGGTCGCGCGCCACCCACGGGACGACGACCACGGTCCCAGCGGCGACGAGCACGGCCGCGGCAGCCAGTTGGCGCCACGAGGGAAGCCGGCGGTAGAGGAGAACGGCGAGCGCGACCACCAGCACGGCCAAGCTGGGCCGCGTCAATACGAGGAGCCCGAGGACGCCGCCGCTGCCGGCAGCCCACACGAGCCGACCGGTGCGCCGGTACACCACGGCCAGCAAGAAAGCGGAGAGCTCGAGCGGCAAGGCCAGGGCTTCGCTCATGAGCGACGTGGTGGCGAGGATCTGGGGAGGGAACACCGCCGCCAGCGCCCCGGCCACGAGGCCCACGCGGCGGCCACAGAGGAGCCAGGTCACCACGACCAGGAGGACCACCGTCAGCGCCCCGAGCAGCGCCCCGGCCATGCGGGCGGCGAGCAGGTGGGTGCCCATGACCTTGTACAGCGCAGCCAGGGCAAGGGGATAGAGCGGCGGCCGCAACGCGGTCGGGCCGCCCCCCGGCGCGAAGTGGGAGATGCCGAAGCCGTGCCCGGTGGCCAGGGAGGCGGCCAGGCGTTGGTAGTCGGCCGCGTCATTGCGGAGCTGCAAGGGCTGGGCCAGCACCACGGCGCCGCGTACCACGAACGCACCCAGCCCGATCAGCCAGGTGGCGCGGCACCAGGGTGCAGTGAGCCGCGGCTCGTCGGGCGCCGGCGCCGAAGGACCACGTTCGGAGCGAGGCTTCTCGGTACCCGGGCGGGCCGCGACGAGGACGGGCACCCAGGGAGAACGCCACGGGGGCTGCTGCCTGGCGCGTCGACGCGCGATGCTGCGGCGGTGACCGAGGACTGGGCCCGGCCCGTCGTGCACTGGGAGATCGAGGCTCGCGACCCTGAGCGCCTGAAGGCCTTCTACCGGGCCCTGTTCAACTGGAACATCGGAGACGGCCCGTTCATGTGGGTCGACGCGGGGGTAGGAGGGCCCGAGCCGGGTCCGGCCGGCCACATCCGCCCGAGCGATACCAGCCGTGTGACGCTGTACGTGCAGGTGCGCGACCTCCGGGGATCGCTCGACCGGGCCGCCGAGCTCGGGGGGACCGCTTTGACCGAGCCGTTCGACGTCCCCGGCGGCCCGACTCTGGCCGGCATCGCCGATCCCGAGGGGAACCCGGTCATGCTCGTCCAGCAGTAACCGCGCCGCCACCGGGCACGGCGCGGGGATCGAGGCGGCTCAGTCCAACGTCGCATAGCGACGCGTCTGGACCGAAGCCGGCTCGAGCAGGGCCATGTATTGGCCCATCACCGCGCTGGCGCCGGCCCGCCCAGCCGACGCGTCGGCGTCGGGGGCCGAAGCCCACAACGTGACCACGATCCACTCGCCATCCT
>DATGGF010000641.1:0-3337 GCA_035308625.1 Acidimicrobiales bacterium
CGACAATTTGATCGCCACCGCCCGGGCCCAGAACCCCGAGGCACTCGACGACGCGGGGCTCCGCGACCGGGTGGCCCGCGTGTGGACGCAGCTCGAGCTCACCCGGCTGCTCAACGCCCGGGCCCTGACCAAGATCCTGAAGGGCCAGCCCAACTGGCCCGAGGTCCCGTTGGCCAAGCTGCAGTGGAGCTACCTGTCCCAGACCCTCGCCGAGCTCGGCGTGGACATGCTGGGCCCCGCCGGAACCCTGGCCAAGGGCGGGCCCGACGCCGTCGACAAGGGCCACTGGGCCCACAACTACGTCTGGCAGCGCTACACGTCGATCGGTGCGGGCACCACCGAGGTGCAGAAGAACATCATCGCCGACCGTGCCATCAAGCTGCCGCGCCGCTGACGTAAGCGCCGCACACCCTCACCGGCGGGCACCCGGCGCGCCTCGGTGATGATGCTGCGCAGGTGGGGCCCGGCGCCGGCCATGCTGCGGTCGAGGAGGGCCTGGAGCGACGGCAGGTCTCCCGCCGTCTCGTGCACGACGCATAGCTAACACGCCATCATGACGGCGTGGCCGTCCCTGTCGAAGACCTCCTGCTCCCCCGCCCGCGCCGGGCCCGGCTCGATGGGGCCACCCGAGTCGTGGCGTCGGGGACGGTGCGCGACGTGTCCGATGCCAGCCTCCCCCCGCAGGGCTACCGGCTCACCATCGGGGGCGACGGCGGTGTGGAAGTGGCTGCGTCCGACGACAGCGGGCGCTTCTACGCGCGGGCCACCTTGGCGCAGCTCGAGCGCACCGTCGGCGACGGGGCCCTGCCCGTGGGCGTGGTGGAGGACTGGCCCGACCTGGCGGTGCGCGGCGTCATGCTCGACGTGTCCCGTACGAAGGTCCCCACCCTCGACACGCTGTTCGGGCTGATCGACCGGTTGGCCTCGTGGAAGGTCAACCACGTCGAGCTCTACATGGAGCACACCTTCGCCTACCCCGGGCACGAGACGGTGTGGGCCGGCGCCGACCCCTACGACGCGGCCGATCTGGCCCGGCTGGCCGCCTTCTGCCGCGAGCGGCACGTGGAGCTCACCCCGAATCAGAATTGCCTCGGGCACATGGAGCGCTGGCTCGTCCACGACCGCTACGCGCCGCTGGGCCTTTCGCGCGGCGTGACCTCCGGTCCGATGGGCATGCCCTTCCCCGCCTCGACCATCGACCCGGCGCTCCCCGGGTCGCTCGCCTTGGCCCGCGACCTGTTCGGCACGCTGGGCTCGGCGCTCCCCGGCGCCCGCTTCCACGTCGGCCTCGACGAGCCGTGGGACCTGCCCGACGAGCGGGCCGCCGATTGGCGCACCTGGCTCGACACCCTCCGGGGGCTGCCGGAGTTGTCGGACCGGGAACTGCTCGTGTGGGGCGACATGGTCGCCGCCCACCCGGAACTGCTCGCCCATCTGCCCGACGGCGTCACCGTGTGCGAGTGGGGGTACGAGTCCAACCATCCCTTCGTCGACCGGGGCCGGGTTCTCGCCGACGCGGGGGCAACGCACTGGGTCTGTCCGGGCACCTCCAGCTGGATGTCGGTGCTCGGCCGGACCACGAACGCCATCGAAGGCAGCCGCGCCGCCGCCGGGGCGGCCGCCTCGACCGGTGCGTCGGGGATGCTCGTCACCGACTGGGGCGACTTCGGCCACCTCCAGCACCTCCCGGTATCGGATCCCGGGCTCGCCGCCGCCGCGGCGTTCTCGTGGTGCGCGGCGGCCAACGACGATCTGGACGCGTCGAGGATCGGGGCGCTGCTCGACGTCCACGACTTCGGCGACGAGGCCGCCCGGGTGGGGCGGGCGCTGGTGACGCTGGGAGACGTCCACAGCCTCCAGCCCTGCGCCATCCCCAACATGTCCTTCCTCGTGCTCCCCCTCTACTTCCCCCAGCTCCCCCTCGGTCCCGGCCTCGGTGGTGAGATCGGGCCGGCCCACGTCGAGGCGGTGGAGGCCGCCATCGGCTCCGCGCTCGACGACCTGGCCGCGGCCAAGCCCGGCACCGGCCACGGGCAATTGGCGGTGGAGGAGCTGCGCACCGGGGCAGAACTGGTGTCGGTGGTGTGGCGCGACATCCGGGCCCGGCTGGGTGGCGACGGCACGCTGGCGGGGATCCCGGCCGACGTCCGACGATCGCTGGCCGACGACACCGACACCATGGTCGACGCGCACCGCCAGCGGTGGCTGGCCCGCAACCGGCCCGGTGGGCTCGACGAGTCGTGTCGCTGGCTCACCCATCTGCGCGACTGCTACACGCAGGGCGAAGCCGACGACGACTGGGCCGGTCCGCTCGTCGAACGGATCCGGCAGCAGGCGGCGACGTGACCCACGCGGCCGGGCGCGGTACTGGCCAGGCCGGCGGCCGGGGCACCGTCCTCCACGTGAGCCCCCATCCCGACGACGAGAGCATCGGTGCGCCGGCCACCCTGCTCGAGCTGCGCCACGCCGGTTGGACCATCGTGAACCTGGCGTGCAGCCTGGGCGCCCCGGCCGAACGCGACCGGCGGCGGGCCGAGCTCGACCTCGCCTGCGAACGGGCCGGCTTCGTCCTCGAGCTGGTCGAGCGGCCCCCGGCGGCGGACGGGCTGCGCGACTCCGGAGCCGGGCACGCGGAAGCCGCTCTCATCGGGGCCGTCGCCGATGCCGTCGCCCGGCATCGACCGGCAGTGGTGGTGGCCCCGAGCCCCCATGACCGCCACCCAGGCCACGAGGTGGTGGGGCGGGCCACCGTGTCGGCGCTCGGCCACCACTCGGTCAGTACCTCCCCGGCGCCACCCCTGTGGCTGTGGGGGTTGTGGGCCGACCTTCCCTTCCCGACGCTCGCCGTCGGCTTCGGTGCCGAGCGTCTGGACGAGGTGCTCGCTGTCCTCGACGCGCATGCCGGCGAGCTGGCGCGCAACGACTACCGCCGTCTGGTGCGCGGACGCGCCGAGATGAATGCGGCGCTCGGTCCCGAGCGGGTCTTCGGCTTCGGCGCGCCGGCCAACGAAGCGCCCTACGTCGAACTGCTCAGCGAGGTGGTGCGCCACGACGGCCGCTGGCATCTGGGTAGTCCGCGGTGGCTCGCGTCGACCGAGCCGGTCGTGGCGTCGGCCGTGCCAGCCGGCGCGGACGTGTCGGAGTGGCTCGAGGGGGCCAGCCTCACCACTCGCTACGGGGCGCCATCTGGTTCGGGATGAAGGCGCCGTTGCGCTCGCGGCTCCTCGTCGTCGGCGCGGTGATGACCGCCGCCACCGCGACCGGAGTGGGCCTGGCCGTCGGCGTCGGTTCACCGGCCCGGGCCCAGCACGCCGGCACCCGGCCCCCCTCGAGTGGC
>DATGGF010000642.1:0-4195 GCA_035308625.1 Acidimicrobiales bacterium
CCTACTCGCCGTTGGTCCGGACGCACGGCATCGAACATCCGCCCAATGCGCTCTACGGTGCTCTCCCCCTCATTGTGGGGACGTTGGTGTCGTCGGCCATCGCGATCGCTTTGGCGGTGCCTATCGCCGTCGGGATGGCCCTGGTGGTGGTGGAGAAGCTGCCGCGGCGGTTGTCGAGGACCATCGGCTTCTTCCTCGAAGTCCTGGCCGGCGTGCCCAGCGTGGTCATCGGGCTGTGGGGTTACCTCACCTTCGGCCCGTTCCTCAGCCACCACGTGGCCACGTTGTGGGCCAACCACTTTCCCAACGTGCCGGTACTGAAGTTCTTCCGGGGGCCGACGGGCAACGGCCAGGGCCTGTTCACCTCAGGACTGATCCTGGCCATGATGATCCTGCCCATCATCGCCGCCACCTCCCGTGACCTGTTGCGCCAGGTGCCGCGAGCCACGGTCGAAGGCGCAGTGGCCCTGGGCATGACCGACGCCGAGGCCACGCGCGCGGTGACCTTGCGATGGGTGAGGTCTGGGGTGATCGGCGCGTCCATGCTCGGACTGGGCCGGGCCCTCGGAGAGACCATCGCTATCGCCATGGTCAGCGGAACCCTGCTCGGCTCGAACGTGTCGTCTCTGTACGGGTCCATGACAACCATTGCGGCCACCATCGTCACGCAGCTCGATTCGGCCTTCACCGATGCCAGTGGCCTGGCCGTCTCCACGCTGGCTGAGCTCGGGCTCGTCCTCTTCGTCATTACCTTGCTGGCCAACGTCGGTGCCCGGCTCCTTGTCCGGCGGGTTTCGGGCACGCCCTTGCCGGTCGGTCGAGGCATCTGATGACCGTCGACACCAACGCGGTCATGGCCGGGGGTTCGGGGCGTCGGACGTCCTCGAACCTGACCTGGCGCCGGACGAAGAACCGCATCGTGTGGATCCTGTGCGGCGTCGCCCTCCTCCTGGTCGTTGCTCCTGTCTTGTCGATCGTCGGGGGGATCATCGCCAACGCAGTGCCGCACTGGCAGTGGAGCGTGCTCACCGAGAACCAGATCGGCAACGGCGGCGGCTTGCTCAACGCCATCGAGGGCACCCTTCTGATCACCTTCGGAGTACTCGTTCTCGCCGGCTTCATCGGTATCGCCGGTGGGGTGTACCTGGCTGAGTACACGCAAGAAGGGCGAGGTCAGATCCTGCGAGGGGCCTCGGAGGTCCTGTCGGGTGTGCCGTCGATCGTCCTCGGCTACGTCGGCTATCTCGCCCTGGTCGTGCAGTTCCACTGGGGCTTCTCGCTGGCGGCGGCCGTGATCGTGCTCTCGATCCTGGTTGTTCCCTACGTCACCAAGACCACCGAGGTGGCGATCCGGAACGTCCCCACGGCCTACCGGGAAGGAGCGGAGGCATTGGGCATGCGTACCGGGCTGGTGTTGCGCCGTCTGGTGCTCAGGCCGGCTCTGCCCGGGATCGTCACCGGACTGATCGTGGCTGCTGCCATCTCGGTGGGAGAGACGGCCCCCTTGCTCTACACGGCCGGCTACAACTCGAGGCCGCCGACCGGTGCGCTGACCCACTCTCCGGTGGGTTACCTCACCTACGCCGTGTACACGTTCTTCAACGAGCCCTACAAGTCGGCCCACCAACTTGCCCAGTCGGCGGCTCTGCTGCTCATCATCCTGGTGCTCCTGCTCATCGCCGCATCCCGCTTCGTGGTGGCGCGTTCGCAGCGCTACGCCCCCGAACAAGTGGACGCCGGCCGAGGCGGGCGCCGGCGTCGTCGTGGTGGGCCACATCCCACTGAGGCACCACCCCGCGCTTGATCGCCCGCTCCGTGCGATCGGTCGCTGTGACTCCTGTGTCAGCCTCGGTACGACCCCGTCTTCCGTCAAGCCTCATTGTCACGTTCGTTGTCAACGAAGGTTGTCAATAGGCCCGTTCCAAGAGTGGAAAGGCATGTTGTCAATCTGTTGTGTGACGCCTATAGACCAATCCGGACGTTTCGAGGGTCTGCCGGTTCGAATGGATCGCGGGCGGCTCGCCCAGTCGAACGCTCGCAAGAGGGATTGCAAAGACGCGGCAGATCCAAGGAAAAGTGCCCTGACTAGGGACTTTCCCTGGGTTTCTCCCGAGTCTCAGGATTCACCAAGGTGGGGGACGGAGTTCGGGCCCAGCGGCCGGATCCGGAGAGGGGGGCTGCCTGAGCGTTGGTTTTCAACCGGCTCCTCAGGACGCGAAACGCGCAAGTGGTGTGCGGTAGGAACGGCCGTGACCCGCTAGTGTTCACTCAGCAAACCAACGCGATTTGGCCGCCTAGGCCCTTCGCGCACGCTGCCATGTTGCAGGTGAGTCTGGGCCTGAGGAGCGAGAACCGTGCCGAGAGATACCACCGTTCGAACGCGCATCATCGAGTACCTAGCAAGCAACGGCTCGGTGGACGACAGAAGTGGTAGAGCCACCTCTCGGCTGAAGGAAGCGGTCGGCTATGCCGGTGGCGACGCTGGCTTCATTCGCATCGTCAGCCTCATGGCGGAGTCCGGTGACATCGAGCGAGTCGTCAAAGGCAAGCGGACCTATCGCATCTCGGTTCCGCCGGGCACCCCGATACCGGCGTCTGTGGTCCGATCCGACGAGACAGGTTCCGCCTCTCTTGGCGCCCAGATCGCCGACGGTGCACTCGACTACGACGAGCTGGCCTCGTCGCTCCTGGCCCGTGTGGCCCAGGTGCTCTCGGGATCCGAGGCGCGAGGTGCGGGGGGAGACCAGGCAACCTGGGCCCGCCGGCGCATCGACCAGCTCGAAGCCCGCCTTGCCTCCCTGCAGCGCGATGTCGCCCGCGCCCGGGCCGAGACCGAGGGTGTCAAGCAAGAACGCGACGAGCTGCGGAGTCAGCTCGACGCCGCCAGCCACAACATCGAGCTACTGACCGAGCGGATCGGGAGCAACCAGGCCCGCAACACCTCTCGAGCCGCCGACCGGCTGGGCTCCGAGGAGCAGGCGCTGTTGTACCGGTTGCGGGAGCCGGGCCGATCAAAGCCCACTCGCGTCGGCTGAATTGAGCGGCCCCGGAAACCCGGGGCCAAGTGGTCTTCTGGTCTCGATATCACCGCCGTACCCTCTTTTCGCGCTCTGTTCATCGCGCCCAATGTGGGGATCCCGGCGGAAGTGTCTAGGACGTTGTTCCCACGCCCACCGGAAGTTGCCCTGAACAATTGATTGGGAACGCCTATTGGCGGGACATGGACGTGCGTCGGGCGAGTTCGCTCACCAGGAGTCGTGCTAGCGGCTCACGAATTCGGGGGCTTGATGTCAAAGGAGCCGACCATGAATCGCGAGACGCGGCGGTGGATGAAGCGGGTTTCAGGTGTCGCGGCTGGGGCCGCAATGCTCGGTGCTGGATCCACGCAGCTGGTGTGGACGGCGTCGGCTTCCGGGGCACCAACGGCACAGACGACTGGACCGAGTCCACGGGCCGCTAACCCTTCGGGGCAGGGCTACTGGATGGTCGGCAAGGACGGTGGCGTCTTCGCCTTCGGTGGAGCCGGGTACTACGGGTCGCTCCCCGGACTCGGCATCCACGTTTCCAACATCGTCGGGATCCTGCCGACGCCGACCGGCAAGGGCTATTGGCTGATCGGCAGCGACGGGGGTGTCTTCTCGTTCGGCGACGCTTCGTTCTTCGGCTCGATCCCCGGCTTGGGTATCGGCATTTCGAACATCGCAGGTGGCGCGGCGGTTCCGCCGGCGGAGAACTCAGGCGCGCAAGGCGCGCAAGGCGCGCAGGGAAGCCAGGGGGTCCAAGGCAGTCAGGGATTCCAGGGCACGCCAGGCACTCCGGGGGCGCAGGGCAGTCAAGGCTTCCAGGGCACGCCAGGCACACCGGGCGCGCAAGGAAACCAGGGATTTCAGGGATTTCAAGGAAACCAGGGAAACCAGGGAAACCAGGGAAACCAAGGATTCCAAGGCAATCAGGGCAACCAGGGGGTCCAAGGCAGTCAGGGATTCCAAGGCTTCCAGGGATTGCAAGGCACACAGGGATTCCAGGGCAACCAGGGATTCCAGGGCAACACCGGCGGTGCGGGTCCGCAGGGCAACCAGGGATTCCAAGGACTTCAGGGTGCTCCCGGTGGTAATGGTTCGCAGGGATTCCAGGGCAACCAAGGTTTCCAGGGCAACCAGGGTTTCCAGGGATTCCAGGGCAACCAGGGATTCCA
>DATGGF010000643.1:0-3320 GCA_035308625.1 Acidimicrobiales bacterium
AGCGGCTTCCACCGCCTCGGCGGTCTTGGTGATGTCGTCGGTCGCCAGGTGGACCTGCCAGGCGTTGGCGGCGAAGCCGTCGTCGCCCATTGGCCCCATGCCACCGGCCACGGGCACGCCGTTGCGCAAGAACATGAAGTAGCCACCGAATTCGGCGCTCGGCTCGGCGGCTTCCCAGCCGAAGAGCTCGGAGTAGAAGCGGCGGGAGGCCTCGACATCGGGCGTGGACAGGTCGGTCCAACAGGGGGCACCGATCGGGGCGCTGTGGCGGGTGGGCATGGCGGGCTCCTTGGCGTCGTCGGGTTGCGTCACCTGAACTGACGCATCCGGTGCCCCTGAATCATCGATGAACCTCGCCTCCGGCACCCGTCGGTATGACGATGGCCGAAGTACGACTGTGGTGCCGGGTTCGCATCGAGGGCCCGGACGGGTGGACTCCGGCCCTCGCCACCCTGTGCGGCCTGGGTGCCCCGGATATCGGGGCCATGGACCAGCTGGCGCGCCTGGCGCTCACGGCCCGCCGGCTCGGGGTACGGGTGGTGCTGTCCGATGTCTGTGCCGAGTTGGCCGAGCTGATCGAGCTGGCCGGGCTGACCGGTCCGTGCGGTCTGGGCGGGCCCGCCGCCTCAGCCGTCGAGGTGCAACGGCAAGCCGAAAGCCGGGAACAGCCGCTCGTGGTCGAGGAAGTCGAGGAAGAAGCTCATCTGGGCGATGCCGCCGTCTGAGATCTCGAGGATCTGGATGGCCCATGGCGTGTAGCCGCCCTCCGGATCGCGGTGGTACTGCCCGAAGGCCGGCGACCCGTTGCTCCAGGTGGGGAGCAGGCGCGAACCCCGGCACGCACTCGGCCCCGGTTGCACCATCCACTCGCCGATGTTCCGCGCCCCTTGGAGCCACATGGCGAACGGCGGCATCGACTGCACCGCGTCCTCGTGGAGGAGCGCCACCAAGGCCTCGATGTCGTAGCGCTCGAACGCGTCCACGTAGCGGCGCAGGAGATCGGCGTCGGCGTCGTCGAGCGGAGCGTTCTTCACGCCGGGAGCCAGGCTCCCGAGCGTGGCCCGGGCCCTCTGCAGAGCGCTGTTCACCGCGGCCACCGAACTGTCGAGCAGCTCGGCCGCTTCGGCCACCGGCCAGCGCAGCACCTCGCACAGGATCAGCGCGGCGCGCTGACGGGCGGGGAGATGTTGCAGGGCGGTCACGAAGGCCAGCCGTACCGACTCCCGGTACACCGCCACCTCGGCGGGGTTGGCGCGCTCGGGGGCGGCCTGAGCGTCGGGTAGTGGCGTCACCCAGGCCAGCTCGGGCATGAGCGGGCCCAGATGCGATTCGTCGGGTGGCGACGACGGGCCCATCTCCATGGGCCGGGCCCGGCGCTGGACCTGCCGGCCCATGTCGATGCACACGTTGGTGGCGATGCGGTACAGCCACGAGCGCACGCTGGCCCGCCCCTCGAACTGGTCGGCGGCCCGCCACGCCCGCACCATGGTCTCCTGCACGGCATCCTCGGCCTCGAACCCCGAGCCGAGCATCCGGTAGCAGTATGCCGTCAACTCCCGGCGGAACGGTTCGAGCTCGGTCGGGCTCACCGGGGCGCGCAAGGCCATCGCGTCCGATGGTACCGAGCGGGTCTGCACAGCGGCTGCGGTCATCGCCAGCAAAGACGGACCAGCCGCCGGCAATTCATCGCGGCGGTCCCAGCGAGACGACGGCCCAGGTGAGGGCCCCAACGCCGGGGCTACGTCGACACCGAGGCGACGAATTCCCCCAACAGTGCCGCTGCCGTGTCGGGGGTCTGCAGGGGCCACCAGTGGCCGGCGCCGGCCAGCATCTCGTGGCGTGCGTCCAGCGACTGCGCCACCTGGCGTGACATGGCCTCGTCCCCGAAGGGGTCGTCGGTCGGCCAGATCACTAGGCCCGGCGCCAACGTGGGGCCCCAGTCGCCACGCCAGTCGGCGTAGGGATTGGGCGTCGCCGACCGGTACAGATCGAGGATGCACCCGTCCATCGTCGGATCGGCGGCTGCGACCATGGCCAGGGCATCGTCCCGGCCGACCCCCATGGTCTCGAACACGGCGGCGACGTCCTCAGGAGCCGACTCCTCCTGGGCCGCGAAGAATGCTTCGCCCTCGCCCGCGGTCTGCCAGATCTGCGCGAATTGGTGCCACACGTAGTCGGGATGCATGACGTTGGCCACATCGGCCACCCAGGAGCGCAGGCGGTCCCCGTAAGCGGTGGCGACCCGGTAGGTGAACCCGGCACCCCAGTCGTGGCCGACCAGATGGACGGGTTCCCCGATGCCGTCGAGCTCACCCACCAGCCAGTCCACGTATTCGTCCTTGGTGGCCCTGAACCCGTCCGGTCGAGCGCACCCGAACCCCGGGAGCGACAACGCCACAGACTCGTGGTCGAGGCGCGCCCGCACCTTGTCCCACAACGCCGCCGTCTCGGGCACGCCGTGAAGGAAGACGATCACTCCGGCGAGCGTACCCGGGCTTCGGTAGCCTCTCCCGGCAAGCGGGCGGAAGGGGCGAGCACATGGCGAACGCGGTGGTGATCGGAGCGGGCCCGACCGGGCTCACCACCGCGATGCTCTTGGCCAAGGCCGGGATCGACGTCACCGTCCTCGACCGCGACGGCCCCGCGCCCGACGATTGCGACACGGCGTGGGAGGGATGGGAACGGCGCAGCGTCGCTCAATTCCGACTGGTGCACTTCCTCCAGTCCGGCGGCCGGGCGCTGCTCGAGCAGCACGTCCCCGAGGTGGTCGACAAGCTGCTCGAGGTCGGCGCGGTGCGGTTCAACGTCGTGCAGCAATTGGCCGAGCTCCTGCCCGGTGGGCCCGGCGACGCGGACTACTCCCTGTTCGAGACCATCACCACCTGTCGCCGGCCGGTGATGGAGCTCGCCTTCGTGTTGGCCGCCCGGCAAGCTAAGGGCATCGAGATCCGCAACAACTGCGCGGCGGCCGAGTTGGTGACGGGGCCGTCGGTTCTCAGCGGGGTCCCGCACGTCACCGGAGTGCGGACCAAGGACGGAGCGGTCCTCGACGCCGACGTGGTCATCGACGCCGCAGGCCGGCGCACACCGGTGCCCGGCATGATCGAACAGGCCGGCGGACGGCGTCCCGACGAGCACGTGGTCGACGTGGGCTTCGTCTACAACACGCGCTACTACGAGGCCGCCGAGCCTCCCCAGGTCCTCGACAACCTCTTGAGCCCTGTCGGATCGTTCTCGGTGCTCACGATCCCGGGTGACCGCGGCTTCCGCTCAGTCACCCTGTATCACGCCCCGGCCGACAAGGCTATGCGCAAGGTTCG
>DATGGF010000644.1:0-3108 GCA_035308625.1 Acidimicrobiales bacterium
GAAGTCGTGACGGGCGGCCCTGCCGCGCGGGCGGGCGTTCGCGTGGGGGACCTGCTGCTCACTGCCGATGGCCGCCCCATCCCTAGCGCGCAGGCGCTCCAGAGACTGATGCTGGCGGACGCCATCGGGCGCCAGATCCCGCTCACGTTGGCGCGCAACGGCGCCCTCGTCGACCTGCTCGCCACGCCCGCAGAGCTGGACGCTGCGCCGACGCGTGGCTGAAAGGAGGACCGGGCCGTCGGCGCGGCTGGCGCCGGACGGCCCGGGCCCTCGTTGTCCTGCGTGAGGCCCGGGCCACCCGGGGGCGCTCACGACTAGGGGATTCCTGGATGCCACCCGCTCGGCTGGTCCTTCACGATGGGCATGGGCACGTCAGGAAGGTGACCGCCCACCCCATCAACGGAAGGCCCCAGATGACAAGCGAAGCGCCATGCGGCCGGGACAGGTGTTGCGCGAGCCACCCGGGCCAATGACGTGAGACCGCCAGTGCTCGACCGCTGGTCGACGAGATGAGCTCCCCCTACCGCAACCGTGAGAAGCAGGTCGCCGAAGTGCTCGTCCGCTACGAGATGGGCCACCTCGTGGAGGTCTTCGGCCTCGAGCGCTTCGTCCGCCTCGAGCGCAGCCTCGTGCACCGCGGTCCCACCCGCACACGGCCCGAGAGCCTGCGCTCCGCGCTGGAGGAGCTCGGCCCGACGTTCATCAAGCTCGGGCAAGTCCTCTCCACGCGCGCTGACCTGCTCCCTGCGGAGTTCCAAGCCGAGCTGGCCAAGCTCCAGGACAGCACCGCCCGCGTCGCACCTGAGGTCATCGAAGACACCATCCGCACCGAGCTCGGCGCGGCCACGACCGAGGTCTTCGCCACCTTCGAGGCCGAGCCGCTGGCGTCTGCCTCCATCGGGCAAGTCCACGCCGCCACCCTCCACGACGGGACCGACGTGGTGGTCAAGGTGCGCCGGCCGGGTGCGGCCGAGGAGGTCGAGCTGGACCTCGAGATCCTCCGGAACCTGGGGGCTCGCGCCAGCCAGCGCTGGGCGGGGGCCGAGCGCTTCGACCTGAACGGCTTGGTCAGGGACTTCAGCGGCCTGCTGCGGGCGGAGCTGGACTACCTGGCCGAGGCCGCCAACGCCCAAGAGCTCGCCGCCAACTTCGCCGCCGATCCCGGGGTGCACATCCCGTCGGTGTACCCCGAGCTGACCACGTCCCGGGTGATCACCCTCGAGCGCATCAGAGGGACGAAGATCAACGACCTCCCCGGCCTCGACGCCGCCGGTGTGGACCGGGCTGCGGTCGCCGAGCGGCTCGCCGCCACCACGGCCCAGATGGTGCTCGTGGACGGCTTCTTCCATGGGGACCCCCACCCCGGGAACTTCTTCGTCGAGCCCGGCGGCCGCCTCGGGATCGTCGACTTCGGCCGGGTCGGCCGCATCGATGACAACCTGCGCTCACGTTTGGACCGCCTGCTCATGGCGCTCGTGCGCGAAGACCCCGACCGCCTCACCACCGCCCTTTTGGCTCTCAGGGTGCCGACGGGGCCGGTGGACCGCGAACAACTGCGCAACGAGCTGTCGGGACTCCTATCCCGCTACAGCGGCCAGGCCATCCACGACGTCCGCGTCGGGGGGGCCATCACGGACGTCTTGGGCATCGTCCGGCGCCACAACCTAGCGATCTCCCCGGACCTGGCCCTCCTGTTCGCCGTGCTCGTGATGGACGAGAGCATCACCGAGGGGCTCGACCCCGGCTTCCGCTTCGACAACGCCCTCAGGCCCTTTGCCGAGCGCCACCTGGCGACGAACTTGTCCCCCGCCGCGTTGGCCCGTCGGGCCGAGCACTTCGCGATCGAGCTCGCCGACCTGGCCGGCGAGCTGCCAGGGCAGCTCCACCGGCTGCTCGAGGCCATTGGGGACGGGCAGTTCGAGGTCCACCTGCGCGCCCACGAGCTGCAGCCACTGGTCCGCCGCATCGAACGCCTCGCCAACCGGGTGGCGGTCAGCATCCTGGCCGCGGCGGTGATCGACGGGCTCTCCGAGCTGGCCGCCCACAACCGCCCGCAACGGGGCTGGCGCAGGCCGATGCTCGCAGCCGGGGCCGGCGTGGTCACCTCCCTCACCGCTCTGACCGCGTGGCAAGGTTCTCCGGTCGCCGCGCGCCTCCGGACGTACCGGCTTGCGAGCTGACCAACCGGCCCAACGTGGACGTAGCGGGCTCAATGGGGCCACCGACCTGAGGCCGCTCCTACACCTGTTGCTACGAAAGGAGGGCTCGTGCCCGACGAACCAGTAGGCGCCTCAAGGGCCTCGATCGATGACCGTCACCTGCTGTTGGTCGGAGCCGGGCCCGGCCTCGGACTGGCGATTGCTCGTCGCTTCGGCGCCGGGGGCTACCGCGTAACCCTGGTCGCCCGCAATACCGACGGCCTTGACGAGCTCGCCGACAACCTGGCTGGCACCGGTGCCGAGATCGCCACGGTCTCAGCCGATGCCAGCGACCCCGAAGGCCTGCGTGACCGTATGAGTGCGCTCTACCGCATGCCCGGCGCACCCGGGCTCGTCGTCTACAACGCGGTGATGGGAGCTCCGGACCAACTGCTGACCTCGAGCGTGGCCCACCTGCAGGAGGCCTACGCAGTCGATGTGATCGGTGCCATCGTCGTGGCACAGGTGGCCGCGCCCGCCATGCGGGCCGGCGGCTTCGGGACCATCCTGGTCACGGGGGGCGGTTTCGCCGACCATCCGATCCCGGTCCTGGCGACCGTCTCCCTCGGCAAAGCCGCACTCCGATCGGCAGCGACGATGCTCGGGGCCGACTTGGCCGCAGACGGCATCCGCGTGGCGACCCTCACGATCCTCGGACAGATCGTTGCCGGCACCGCCTTTGACCCGGAGCGGATCGCGGAACGCTATTGGGAGGTCGTCCACACGGACGGTCCCTGGCAGGCGGAATTTCGCTTTACCGGCGAGTAAGCAACGGGGGCGCCCCCGCGCGTTGCGCTCCTGGGCGGCGGGAGGTGCCCGCCCTCCCCTCGTGGGGCGGTGGCTCGCGACCAGGGGCCCGGCGATTGACCGGGACCGTCGTAACCCCGGCTCTATCTACTTCCGGGACGTG
>DATGGF010000645.1:0-9310 GCA_035308625.1 Acidimicrobiales bacterium
GTGCTCAGTTCGAAGACGCTCCGCCTTGGCTGGCCGCATGGCGCTCCCGCTGAAACCGGGCCGCGGCCCGGTCGATGGCCTGGCGCACCCGCTGAGCCAGCACGTCGGGGGTGAACGGCTTGATCAACAGATCGGCCGGGCCACCGTGGGGCTCGGGCCCAAGCGCCTCTTCGTCGAGGTGACCCGAGACGAAGAGCACCGAAAGCGTCCCCCAACGACCGCGCAGGCGTCGGGCCAACTCGACGCCGCTCATGTGCGGCATGACCACGTCGGTGACGAGGAGGTCGGGGGATTGGTCCAAGGATTCGGCCAGCTCGAGCGCGGACTGCCCGTCGGAGGCGGCGAGCACCCGGTATCCCCGCCACTCGAGCGCCTGCACGGCCAGGCGACGAAGCTCGCCCTCGTCCTCGACCAGCAACACCGTCTCGTCGCCCACCGAGAGTTCGGGACCAGCGAAGGAAACGTCCTCGTCGAACTCGGCGTCGGGCTCCCGATCGGAGAAGGGGAACACGAGCGTGAAGGTCGTACCTGCACCCGGACTGCTGTCGACCGCAACGCGTCCGCCGGCTTGAGACACGATCGCATGTACGGCTGCCAGTCCGAGTCCTGTTCCCCGCGCCCGGCCTTTGGTCGTGTAGAAGGGTTCGAAGCAGTGCGACAGCGTATCGGCGTCCATGCCCGCCCCTTGGTCACTGACCTGAATGGTGACCTCGCGCTCCGGGGAGCCGTCGCCCTCGCCGGTGCTCGGCACGGTGCGGATGGTGAAACGGCCGCCGTCGGGCATGGCGTCGTTTGCGTTCAGCGCCAGGTTGAGCACAGCGCGCTCGAACTCGGCCGGGTCGATGATCACGAATTGCGCCGGTGACGCACGGACATGGTCGACCGTCACGTTCGGGCCCATGACCCGTTCCAGCATGGGAGCCATCGACGCGATGGTGGCGTCGGGGTTGGTCACGATCGGCTGCACCGGCGGGCGTTGCCCGATGGCGAGCAATTGACTGGTTAGGGCGGCGGCACGATGGCCGGCTCGCTGGATGGCGGCCACCTCGTCACGCGCCTGTTGTTCGGCCAGGCTGCGCATAAGGATCTCGCTGGAACCAAGGATGACAGTGAGCAGGTTGTTGAAGTCGTGCGCCACCGCGCCGGCCAAGCGGGCCATGGCGCTCAGGCGCTCGGCCTGATGGAACTGCTCGAGCATATGCACCCGCTCGGTGATGTCCTCGACCACAGCCAGGATGCCCCGCACCACCCCGGCGTGGTCCGAGAGCGGCGCGGTCGACACCGACAGTTCGAGGGATCTTCCGTCGGGGTGCGCCGCTGACAATTCGGCGCCGATGATCGCTTGTCCGGCCCGCGCCCGTTCGAGCAGCGCCCGGAGCTCGGGCTGGGCCTCGTTGCGTGCCGGGATCCGTTGAGCGACTCCCCCCGGGGGGCCCTGGCCGTCGGACTCGCTCGGGGCGGGCCAGCCGAACAGCTCGGCCGCGGCCGAGTTCCACGACTGCGCCGCGCCATCGAGGTCGAGCTCGGCGATCGACAGCGGGGACGACTCGACGACCGTCCGGAGACGTTCCTCGTTGCCCTGGGCCGACTGGTACAGGTGTGCGTTCTCCAATGCGACCGAGGCCATCTGGGTGAGTAGGAGCAGCATCGACTCGGCCTCGGCGCTGAACGTGCGCCCGTCGGTGGCGAATACCACCACCGCCTGCTGGCCCGCTGCGCCACTCGAGCCGGGCACCGGGACTCCGAGCCACGTGGGACTTCCCCGCCAGTGGACCTTCCCGCTGCGAGCGGCCTTGTTCTGGGTGAGCACCTCGGCACAGGCGCGCTCGATCACCGACGGCTCCACCCCGGCGACCATCGGCGCGGCCTGGGGCGCCACCAGGTCGACTCGGGTAACGCCTTGCTCCCCATGCGAGGTGACCACGGCCCAGTCGGCGTCGAGCACATGGCGGGCGTAGTCGGCCAGCACGCGCAGGACCTCGGGCTCCTCCAGTGGCGCGTTCACGCCCAGGGCGGCTTCGACCAGGCGGCGTAACTGGGCGGCGTTGCGGGTGGCGGCGGCTTCGGCCTGACGGGTCTCCCGCCACAGCAGCACCCGCTCCATGGTCACCGCCACCCGGCCGGCGAGGCCCTGGGCGGTGTCGAGGTCCGAACGCCGATAGCCCCGGCGGTTGAGGCCGGTGACGAAGCTCAGGGCGCCGTAAGCCAGGCCCCGCACGTGGACGGGCACGATGATCATCGATTCCACGCCCGACGCCGGCGCGGCGTCGGTGAAGGCGCCGCGCGGCGCCAGCTGCCCGGCGTGGGGCGCCCCGAGACGAGTCGGGTTCATGACCACCTCGGGCTGGCCCGTGGCCAGGGCCCGGCGGATCAACCGCTCGCCGTCGGGGTGCCGATGGCGCTGGAACCCGGTTTGCCCCATGCGCACCGGCCCCTGCTCGTCCGACACCGCTCTGGCGACTTCTCCCCGCGCGCCGTAGGCGACGCGGCCGACCTTGCCGTCGTCGTCGACGAGGTCGATGGCGAACCAATCGGCGAAAGCGGGGACCACCACGTCGACGAGCCGGACGAACACGTCCTCGTAGGACTCGAGCGCGGTGGCCAACACCTCGCTCGCCTTGGCCAACAGGTCGAGGTGACGCCGGGCCTGCTCGGCGCCGAGACGGCTGCGGCGCTCGGATTCGTCCAGCCGGGCCCGCTCGATCGAGGCCCCCGCCCGCTCGGCCACCAGTTGCAGCAGATGCAGGTCGCGCTGGGCGAACCCGTGACTGAGGCGAGTGCCGACCAGCACGACGCCGATGATCCGGCCGGCGACGAGCAACGGCGCGGCCATGAGCGAGGTGACCCGCTGGCTGAGGCCGGGCATGGCCGGGTGCAGCCTGGTGACGTCCTCGACGACGGTCGCCTGGCCCCGCGACGCCACCGCGCCGATGATGCCGAAGCCGACGGGAACCTCCTCGCCCACCGGCTGCGGGTTCTCGCCGTGCGAGAGCCGGACGGCCACCGACTTCTCGTCCGCAGTGAGCAGGAAGATGGTGGCGAGGTCACCGCCAACAACCTCCCGGGTTCGGCCGAGAAGCTCGTCGAGCAGCGTGTCGAGGGGCAGGAACGACAGGGCCGGGTCGGTGACCAGCTCCATGGAATGCAGCGCCTTGTCGGCGTCGAGGAGCCCCAGGCGCACCCGGCGATTGCTCATCCGGGAGAAGGCGACGATGGCGCAGACCATCACCCCGGTGCCTACGGCGAAGAAGACGGCGGCCGCGTTGCCGGTGATGGTGTGCTCGCCGGTGCCGTAGACGAACCAGAAGACGAGGCCGGCGGCCAGCATCCAGGCCACGACGATGGCGGCCTCGCCGGGGAGAAGGAACGGGGCTCGCCGGCGACGAGGCCACATGGGCTTGGACGACCGGGCGAAATCAGCCGGAAGCGGACCGGGCTGGCGCGACAGGGTGTCCTCCGCGATCAGCGGGTCAGCCACCGGCGACTCTAGGCCCGGCCGCTCTTCCCGCCCCACAGCCTGGTCTTCCACAGTCATTCCAGCGTATCGGCCGGCCTGCCGGTTGCCTGGAGAATGGACGGTCGGACTCGTGGGGTGTGCGCCGTCGCGCGCAGGGGATTCAACCCGGTAGACCACCACTGATATATCGCGGAAGTCCTCGTCACCGACGGTGCTCATTTACTTCACGACGGTGCGAGATTCGCCTGATATTTCAGCTTTTTCTTGTGTCTCCCTTTACCGGTCGCGCGCCCGTTGCTTACCCTTTTCCGTCCCTGTCGCGCCGACCTTCGGGCGACGACGACGTGGGGCTGCGGTCCCCCAGGAGGCGCTCCCCGCATGAGCCAAACGCAGTCCCCCGAGGCCCACCAAGACGAGCGCCAGCGCCCGGTGGTAACGGGGCTCGGCGCGGTGACCGCCTACGGCTGGGGCGAGAAGCGGGTGCGCGACGGCCTCTACAGCGCCCGCTCGGCCGTGAGCCCGGTACCCGCACCCGCCTCCGCGTCGGTCCACGACGTCCGGTGGATGGCAGTGGTGAGCGACGAAGGGGAGGCCGTCGACGGGCCCGACCCGGTGGCCCGGGCCGCACGCTTCGCCGCTCGGGAAGCCTTCGCTGACGCCTGGGAGCGAGGGTGGCGCCCGGGGGGCTCGGTCGGGGTGATCCACGCCGTGGCCGGCGCTGCCTCCGGCGGTAGCGCCGATGTCGTCGCCCAGATCGCCCATGAGCTGGCAGCGGCCGGACCCACGATGACCGTTACCGGAGGATCTACCGCCGGGGCCGCGGCCCTGATCTCGGCGACGACCTGGATCGCTGCCGGCTTGGCCGACGACGTGGTGGTGGTGGCCACCGACCTGTCGGCCTCGCACGGCCAGCCGGCGACGACGAACGGCGTGCCATCGCTGCACACCGAGGCGCCGGCCCGGGTGGTGTGCCGGCCGTTCCAGGAGGGAAGCATCGGGCCCAATCCCGGAGAGGCATCGGTCGCCTTCGTGCTGTCGAGCCAGAGCGCCGGCGCATACGGGGCGGTCGCCGGGTGGGCCTTGACACAGGGCACCGCGCCGCGGCCTGGCGTCCCCGATCGGGTCCAGCTCGGTCAGGCGGTGGCCACGGCATTGTCGGTCGCCGACCTGCCGGCGACCTCCGTGGCGTACCTCAACGCCCACGGATCGGGTGTCCCCGATTCGGACACCGCCGAAGCCGGTCTGCTCGACGGCCCGTTCGCCGGTGCAGCCGGCGTGTACTCGCTCAAGCCGCTTCTCGGGGACTGCGGCGCCGCGTCTGCGCTCGTCGAGCTGCTCGCCGTGCTCTACGGCTTCGCCACCGGCGTGGTCCCGGCGGCGCCTCGGCACGGTGCGGGACATGCCCGCCTGCTCGACGGGCCGACGGCGGCCGTCGACGGGCCCGTGGTGAAGACCTCCATCGGCCCGACCGGCCAGATCGCCGCCCTGGTGGTTCGCCCTGGTGACTGAACTCCTCCGGCGCGCCTGCTCGGGCGCGCCCTCGCCCGCCGCTCACCGTGTTCCCCATCGTCCGCGTGCGAACGAGGGCCACGACGGAGCGCGCAAAAACGTTGGCTCCATTTTGGTTGTCCACGACAAAGTGTCAACGGGAGGCGAAGTCCAGGAATTGCACTCTAAGCAGGGAGTTCACCACTCCGGCGACCTTTGTTGTGTTTAGCAGTTGATGGGGAGTTTATTTTTCTGTGACTCTAGGTTGATGTTCAGAAGGCCACGCTACGTGTTCGGAACGGTACCGCCGAGGGGGGCGGGCCATCCGCACTAGCTCGCGGAGGAGAGCGGTGGGCGACTCAAGGCAGCCAGGGTTCATCGGGCTCCGCAGGACTCCTGTTGGTGGGAGGACTGACAGCCACACCCACGGCCGCGTCGACGTCGTCGCCAACGAGAAAGGCACACTCGTGAAGCACGGAATCAAGAAGCAGCTGTCGTCGATCCTGTCGTGGCACCGTTCGCCACGGCACGCGCTTCGAACGAAGCAGAGCCGGCGCTGGGTCGTCGGCTCTGTCAGCGCGCTACTGGCGACCATGTCGGCCACCGGGGTGGCGATCAACTTCCCGCCCGTCGGAGCCAGCGCCGCGCCCCTGACCCTGCCGGCCACCACGCCGCTCGCGTTCGAGGACGCCAACGGCGCCATGGCCTGTGACCAGGGGGCGGGCTGCACCGGCACCACGCCGAACTATCTCGACTGGAGCTCGCCCTACGTGACGAGCTCTCCCGCGTTCCTGAACATCCCCGACAAGGACACCGGCTGCGCGCCCCAGGACATCATCTTCGCCAGCGGCACCAAGGAGAACGACACCAACGTCACCGTCGCCTGCTCGCCGAGCACGCCCAAGGTGAACCTGTCCCAGGCCTACGGCTGGACCCAGACCGTGGGCGGCCACGACTACCTGTACCTGGCTTGGGAAGCCCTCGTTCAGAACGGCAGCAACAACAACCACATCGACTTCGAGCTCAACCAGGCGAGCCCCGTGTTCAGCCCGGCCCTGAACGGCGCCGGCAGCTACACCCTCAACCGGACCGTCGGCGACCTGCTCTTCGACTTCGACATCACGCCGGGCACGCCGGTCATCGCCGAGTCCACGTGGACCGGGAGTGCGTGGTCCACGCCCGCCACCCTGTCCGGCGCCCAGGCCGCCGTGGCTGCCACCGGCTTCACCGACCCGATCAACGGCGCCACGGTCCCGGCCGGCGGCTTCGGCGAGATGGGCCTCGACCTGACCAACTCGGGGCTCTTCCAGCCCGGCACCTGCGCCCACCTGACCAACCTGTGGGTCAAGGGCCGCTCGTCGGGGTCCGGCAGTACCAGCGAGCTCAAGTCCTTCATCCCCCCGACCGGAACGCAGATCAGCAACTGCGCCACCCCGGGCCTCGTGACCACGGCCTCGGCGACCGACCTGCCCAGCGGGACGATCTCCGACAGCGGCGTGCTCTCGGGCGGCACCACCTCCCCGGCCATCGGCGGCACGCTGACCTTCAACGCCTACGGGCCGTTCACCTCGGCGGCGACCGCCAACTGCACCTCGAAGCTCGCCTTCAGCGTCGCCGACACCGTCAGTGGCAACGGCACCTACACCACGGGCTCGCCGCATGCTGTGACCAATGCCGGCACCTATGTGTGGCAGGCCGTCTACAGCGGTGACTCGGGGAACGCCGCATTCACCACGACATGCGGGGACACCTCGGGCAACAACCACGAGGTGTCGGTCGTCAACCCCGCCTCGCCGGGCATCGCGACCACCGCGTCGGCCACCAACCTGCCGAGCGGGTCCATCTCGGACAGTGGCGTCCTCTCGGGCGGCAGCTCACCCGGCGGCAGCCTGACCTTCAACGCCTACGGGCCGTTCACCGGCAGCCAGACGCCGAACTGCACCAGCCCGCTGGCCTTCACGGTGACGGACACGGTCAACGGCAACGGCACCTACACCACGGGCTCGCCCCACGCCGTGACGGACGCTGGCACCTACGTGTGGCAGACCGTCTACACCGGTGACGGCAACAACAACGGCTTCACCTCGCCCTGCGGGCTCGTCAACGAGACCAACCACGAGGTGTCGACCGTTGGCCCGGCGATGCCGAGCATCACGACCACTGCGTCGGCCACCGACCTGCCCAGCGGGACCATCGCCGACAGTGGGAACCTGACGGGCGGCAGCTCGAACATCACCGGCAGCCTGACCTTCAACGCCTACGGGCCGTTCACCGGCAGCCAGACGCCGAACTGCACCAGCCCGCTCGCCTTCACGGTGACGGACACGGTCAACGGCAACGGCACCTACACCACGGGCTCGCCCCACGCCGTGAGCGATGCTGGCACCTACGTGTGGCAGGTCGTCTACAGCGACGGGACGAACAACAGCGGGTTCACGACTGCCTGTGGCCTCGTCGACGCCAACAACCACGAAGTTTCGGTTGTCGGCCCGGCCAGCCCGACCATCGTCACCAGCGCTTCGGCCACCAACCTGCCCAGCGGGTCCATCTCCGACAGCGGCACGCTCTCGGGCGGCAGCTCGAACATCACCGGCTCGCTGACCTTCAACGCCTACGGGCCGTTCGACAACACGGCCGACGCCAACTGCACGAGCCCGCTGGCCTTTACGGTCACCGACACCGTCAACGGCAACGGCTCGTACACGTCGGGCGCCCCCCACGCGGTGAGCGCGGCGGGCGTGTACGTCTGGCAGGTCGTCTACAGCGACGGGACGAACAACAACGGGTTCACCTCGCCCTGTGGGGACCAGGTGCTGCCCAACAACGAGGTCTCCCTCGTCGGCAAGGCCGGCCCGACCATCGCCACCCAGGCGTCGGCCACCGACCTGCCCAGCGGCTCCATCTCCGACAGCGGAAGCCTGACCGGCGGCACCTCGCCCACCGGCAGCCTGACCTTCAACGCCTACGGGCCGTTCACCGGCAGCCAGACGCCGAACTGCACGAGCCCGCTGGCCTTCACGGTGACCGACACCGTCAACGGCAACGGCACCTACACCACGGGCTCGCCTCACGCCGTGAGCGATGCCGGCACCTACGTGTGGCAGACGGTCTACACCGGCGACAACAACAACGCCGGCTTCACCTCGACCTGTGGCCTCGTCAACGACACCAACCACGAGGTGTCGACCGTCGGCAAGGCCTCGCCGGGGATCGTCACCACGGCCTCGGCCACAGACCTGCCCAACGGGACCATCGGTGACAGCGGCACGCTCTCGGGCGGCAGCTCGAACATCACCGGCTCGCTGACGTTCAACGCCTACGGGCCGTTCACCGGCAGCCAGACGCCCAACTGCAGCAGCCCGCTGGCCTTCAGCGTGACCGACAACGTGACCGGCAACGGCCCGTACAACACGGGAGCGCCTCAGGCGGTGACCGATGCCGGCACCTACGTGTGGCAGGTCGTCTACAACGGTGACGGCAACAACAACGGCTTCACCTCGACCTGCGGCCTGGTCGACGAAACCAACCACGAGGTGTCCGTCGTCGGCAAGGCCTCGCCGGGCATCGTCACCACCGCTTCGGCCACCGACCTGCCCGCCGGCACCATCGGCGACAGCGGGAACCTGACCGGCGGCAGCTCGAACATGGGCGGCACACTGACGTTCAACGCCTACGGGCCGTTCACCGGCAGCCAGACGCCCAACTGCACGAGCCCGTTGGCCTTCAGCGTCGACGACACCGTCAGCGGCAACAACACCTACACCACGGGTGCGCCGCACACGGTGACCGACGCCGGCACCTACGTGTGGCAGGTCGTCTACAGCGGTGACGCCAACAACAACGGCTTCACCTCGGGCTGCGGCACGGTCGACGAGTCCAACCACGAAGTGTCGACCGTGGGCAAGGCGTCGCCGGGGATCGTGACCACGGCCACGGCCACCGGTCTCCCGGCGGGGACCATCGGTGACAGTGGGAACCTGACCGGAGGGAGCAGCGAGCAGGGCTCGTTGACCTTCAGCGCCTACGGGCCGTTCACCGGCAGCCAGACGCCGGTCTGCACCGGCACGGCGGTCTTCAGCGTGACGGTCCCGGTCGACGGGGACGGCACCTACCCCGCGGGTCCCGACAGCGTGTCCGCTGCCGGCACCTACGTGTGGCAGGTCGTCTACACCGGTGACTCCAACAACAACGGCTTCACCACCACCTGTGGCGACACCTCCGGTGACAACCACGAGGTGTCGACCGTCGACAAGGCGTCACCGGGCATCGTGACCACCGCTACAGCGACGGCGCTGCCCAACGGGACGATCACCGACAACGGGGTCTTCTCCGGAGGCAGCGACCCGGGTGGCACGCTGACCTTCA